>NZ_JACJSW010000187.1:0-38401 GCF_014698375.1 Microcystis flos-aquae FACHB-1344
CCACTCAATTAGTTCGTGAAAACCAAACGATTGTGGTTGAGAATTTAGCCATCAAGAATATGGTCAAAAACCCGAAATTATCTCAGGCAATATCTGATGTAAGCTGGGGAGAAGTCACTCGACAATTAGCCTATAAATGCCGTTGGTACGGCAGAAATTACATCGAAATAGATAGATGGTTTCCCAGTTCTAAAAGATGTAGTAATTGCGGGTATATTGCTGAAAAAATGCCGTTAAATATTCGAGAGTGGGATTGTCCAGACTGTGGGACGCACCATGACCGAGATATTAACGCCAGTAAAAATATTTTGGCCGCAGGGCTTGCGGTGTCAGTCTGTGGAGCGACTATAAGACCAGAACAGAGTAAATCTGTTAAGGCAGGTGCGGAACCCCGCAAGGGAAAGAAGCAGAAACCTAAATCGTGAGGTTTGGGAATCACCGTCCGTTCACGGCGGTGAGGATGTCAACGGACAAAGAAACGATCTTTTCCGCTGCCCCTGTTTATGAGGAGTTAACCGACCCCGGCGATTGGGAACAGTTAAAACGGCAACTAGACCAGAATCAAGACCTGATCGCCTCCTCGCAAGTCGATACTTCTTTTCCTTCCGTCCTCGATCCTTGGTCCTAGTCGGGTAAAATGCTGGGGAAAAGAATTAAAATTTAACCTGGGCAATATTTGAGGACTAAAAAGGAATGACCACAGAATTAGAAACCAAAAAAGTTACTCCTACTCGCTGTTTGGTTGGTGCGGCAATTTCGGCAGCATTGGGGACAATTCTCTATTATCTCACAGCAGCGATCGGTCATTCTTTTTACTCAAAACCAATGGTTGCTCACAGTCCGATCGCCTTGAGAATTGGCAGCGCTGTCCGCACTTTAGTTTTTGGTTTAGCTTCTCTAGGAACCTTTATTTTTGCTTTTGTCACCATTGGTTTAATTCTTTTGGCTATCCAATTACTGCTTAAACGCCCTCAACAAACATAAATTATGAATTATGAATTGGAAGTGGGAAAGTGGGAAAGTGGGGAGCTTTTCAGTGATCAGTAAACAGTAAACAGTGAACTGATAACTGATAACTGATTAACGGACATTTTGAGCGGTAAAATCTTCGATGAGTTGTTCTAAAGCGGCCGAGGAGGCGCGGGTAATCAGAAAACATCTAAACTCCTGGCCTTGACTGAGATATTGGGAATAGGCCGCCTGTAAAAAAGGTTTATAGCCGGGGTTTTTACGAATATACACCTCAAAAAAGGCCAAAGATAGGGAATGGGCGTAACTATCGATCACATAGGGTGCGGGCAGGGTAAGATCGGCTACGGATTCGATCGCTTCGTTAATTCCCGCATCTAGTACCGAAAAATCGACGTGAGCTTGACCTTCAATCAGAGCTAAATATTTATTTTCGGTGTTGAGCAGGGGAAAAGAGCGCACCTGTTCAAAAATAGCGGGGGTAGCGGGATCGTAGGTTCCTGCCGCTACAAAACTGGGAATTTCGATCTTAGCTAGTCCTTTAGCCCCGAAAATACTCCAATTAAACGGATTAACCGCAAAAATCGCTTTGATTCTCGGATCGCGAAAGTTGTATTCTTCTCGGGGTAAATCCAAAGCACGACACTGGAGCAAGAGGGAGACATTGAGAAAAGCTAATCTTCTTTGGCAGTCCCGTTGTAAATTCTCGAAATCGATCGTCGCTCCACCCACGGCTAAGGCTGTATAACCGCCGAAGGAATGTCCACCAACTCCCACATTATCTACATCTAATTGCCCCTGAAATTCCCCCGCGTTGCGTCTTTGCAATTCATCGATCACAAAAGATATGTCCAATGGACGATTGACAAATTCGTTGCTATCAAAAACCATCCCCGATAAACCAGCGAGCAGATTCTGCACCTGTAGGGTATCGCTGCCGGGGTGTTGGGGTATGGCGACGAGATAACCGTAACTAGCCCAATGTTCCGCTTGTCGGAGAAAATCTTCGGGACGAGAAGCTAAACCGTGGGAAAAGACAATAACGGGGGTTTTCTGGGTTAATTGCCCCTTGGGTTTCACAATGATTAGATAAAGTTCCCTCTGACGACGGCTATCGGTTAAATCCAGCCGCATTTGTTCTACTTGTCGCGGTCCCGGTTGTCGGGGGTCGGTCATGGCGGTAAAATTAATTTCACCAGCCTTTTTAGCTTCTTCTAAGGATAATTGCGCCACCTTTTCCGTGAATACTGTGGTCGCTTTCAGGACGATATCGATCGCCCTAGCTAATCTTTGCACTCTTGTCACATCAATCTGCATATTAGTGGGCAGATTACGCAGCAGATTAAGAATAGTTACCCCTCCCGGTTCAAAAGCTGATTTAATTAGGGCAGAACGCAGAGCGAATTTACCATTAATACCCCCTTGAATGGTGATCAGTTCCCCTAAAAGGTTGAGGACATCTTCCCCCATTCTGGTGTTAAAAAAGCGCGAGATCAGGACGGGATTAATTTCTTTACTTGTGGTTAAAGCTTGGCGAAATTCTCTTTGTTGTTCGGGGGTGGTATTACCTAAATATTGTCTTAGATTAGCGTCAATTCTGCCAGTCTCGACAAACTTTTCTAGGGAACTAATTTCTAGGGTACGACTAAAGGGCGGTAAGATAAAAGTGATTCTCTCGGCCGAGAGGACAGGAAAGCTAGTCAGTATCGTTCCCAAGCAACCAAGAGCGATCAAGCGACCAATTTTAGCTAATTGCAACAAGTTTTTCGGCTCCTTTTCTTTCTGCGATCCTATTCCCTCTGGATTATAACAGTAACCTTTCAGTTTTTAACCGTTTTCTTGCTTGACTATCAACAAAAATTATCAATTTGCCACGGTCGATAATCTTGACCTAGAATAAGTGGGTGGGTGGAATTAAATATAAGATGAACGTAGGTTGGGTTGAAGCATGAAACCCAACGCCCGATTATGTTACGCTACCGCTAACCCATCCTACAAATAATTGTGCCTACCTACTTATCAATTTACCTCGATCGATAATCTTGACCTAGAATAATAGGCAACAAGTCTCGAAAATTTCCATCTTGCCGATTTCAAGCTACCTAACCGCTCACTGCTCATGATTTCAGGGTAAAAATGCCAAAGTTGCCACTACTTTCACCCCAAATTCTTCCTCAAAAACAGGTTTTTTATAGTCTAAACTCCACAATTCTAAAGCACAATCATCTTCAGCATTATTGGGAAAAAGATGCAGATGTAGGGTTCTATATTCAGGATCATACTTACATTCAATCTTTTTAATCGCTCCTATTTGTCGCCGATCTAAAGCCACAGCCAAGCGCAGTATAGCACTTAAATGTCTGACCATATACTGATAGTATTCAGTTAATTTCATAAAATCATCGTGCCTTTTCTTCGGCTTACTTTTGCGATGATAACGAGCGATATTAGCGATCACTTCTAACTCTATTTCCGTATAGCCCAACAGTTCACCATTACGAATTAAATAATAGGAATGTTTATGATGGGCAGCATGACTAACATATAAACCACTATTATGCAGTATAGCCGCCGCCCATAATAAATCTTTAGCCTCCTGATTCCAAGAATGTAATTGTGCTTGGGTTTGCTCGAACAAAGACAGGGAAAATGCCGCTATTCTCTCAGCAGATTCTAAATTAACTTGATACTTTTTCGCTATTTTCAAGACACTGCGCTGACGGATTTCACTCTGATAAAGTAACCGATTATCAATTAAACCGTGCGTCAGCATCCAATCGACGATTACCCCTTCTCGCAAGGCCCTTTCACAGAGAACTAACTTATCAACATCTAACATGGTCATCGCTTCCAAAAGCACGATCGAACCGGCTAGAATTATCTCGGCCCGTTTATCGGACATCCCCAGAATTGCCAGTCTTTGGTGATAGTCCAAAGTGGCGAAACGTTTGACCAATTCTTTGACATCTTTGCGGGTTAATTGATAGCCATTTAAAGGATTGGGAATTAACCCCAATTTCTCCAAAGCATGGATAGTCATCAAAGTTTCTATCGTCCCAGAAGTTCCCACTAAGCGCGGCACTTCTCCCAGCTGTAAATGATGTTTAATTTCCTCTACTGCCCGCTCTAACATTCCGCGGGTGTATGCTCTTAAATAGGCCAATTCTGTGGTACTAATGGGATCGGTGGTGATCAAATCTTGGGTCAAACGCACCGCGCCGATTTTGGTACTACTAAGAAAGCGAATTTCTTGACTATCAGCTAAGATTAATTCTGTGGAACCACCACCGATATCGATAATAATATGGGCTTGATTTTGGAAATCCATTCCCGAGACGACACCGAGATAAATCCGGCGCGCTTCCTCCTGTCCGGAGATGAGATTTACAGAAATACCGACTTCTTTCTCGATTAAAGCCAAAAATTCGTCGCCGTTGGTCGCTTCCCGGGTGGCGCTAGTGGCAACGGCAATAATCTGATCCGCCTGGAGACTAATAGCCAGATCGTGACAGCGTTTTAAAGCAGCGATCGCTCTTTCCATGGCCGCTAGGGTTAATTTACCGGTTTTCCTATCTCGATCGCCCAGACGGACTGTATCCTTTTCTCTGGCAATAATCGTAAAAGCGGGTAAAGACGGTTCAATTGCCACTACTACCATGTGAACCGAATTCGTACCAATATCGATCGCCGCTAGGATTTGGACATCGGAGGCTTTTGCCTGGGGCGCTAGTCCCCGATTGGGTATAACTTGATTAGAAATATTCACCATCGCTTATCAGTGATCAGTTACCAGTCGGGGGATAGGTGTTAAGGCTGGTCTTATTATCCCTCTAATTGCCCGCCTCGGCGCCGCAATTTTAGCTTTGTATAGCAGTTATCTTATTCGTCAATATACAATTTTCGCTGCTCCAGGGCCAATTGCCGGAATTCCCCCTCCCCAAATTCTCCCTCCCTGGGACGGCGCTCTTGATCGCACTCGACTAAATAGATATAATCACAATCAACCCCTTCTAAATTAGTATTTTCGGCGATTTTCCAAGCTTCGATACAAGCACCCGTCAGGGTGGCTCCCTGTAAATTGGCTCTCATCACGTTACTATGGGCTAAATTTGCCCCTTCTAGATTAGCGTAGGCTAAATTTGCCTCGCTGAAATTTGCCCTAGTCAGGTTGGCATTTTTGAAGTTAAACCCGTAAAGATTCAGTCCGCGAAAATTATGGCCAATATAAGCTTTATTTTCCCCTTGACCAGTAACCAGAAGATTTCTCATCGCAACTTCGTCCAGAATTGTCTTTTCCCAGCGCGCTCGCTCGATGCCCGATACCAGATAAAATCGAGTTCTAGTTAAATCTTTTGCCCTTAAATCAGTGGCTTTTAACTGCGCTCCCGTGAAATCGGCTTCTTGGAGATTTGCCCCGCAAAAATTTGTACCTTTACTGGCTAAAAAAGCAATTGCCATGGATTTCGTGACCGTTGCTCTCGATTCTTCTAGGGATAACCAAGCCAGATAAGCGGTGAATAAAGTACCACAAACCCCAACAATCAAAGCTATAGAAAAAGTTCCATTCATCACAGCTATTCCAGCTAATGCTCCCTGAAAAACTAATATAATTCCTGTCAATAAAGTTAAAGTTAAGCTGATGCAAATTGCTAGGGTAAAACTTATTGCTTGACCAGAAATCAAGGATAAAACTAAGGGCAATCCCCCAACTCGCTGACGATAAAATATTCCGTAAATTAGAGATAAAATCGTGATTATACCCGCACCAATAATTTTAAATTTGGTTACATCTGTCACCAGCATTAAAGCTAGATAATAACCAGCTAATCCCCACATATATCCGCAGACAGCCGCTATTAACCAAGAAATTAAAATTAATTGTAGCCGACCGCGCTTTAGTAATCCTGCCCTAGCCTCGGTAAATTTAGTTCCCTCTAAAATAGCCCCTTGAAAATTAGTGCCACGGAGATCGGCTTGACTAAAATTCGCCCCCGATAAATTCTTTCCTTGAAAACACTTTCCTTTTAATTTTACTCCCGTAAAATTGCGTTTCCCTTTGGCATATAAATCCAGTACCTCACTTGCTCTCATAGAAATTAAAGAGTTCTGTTTTTGGCTTGATTGATTAATGTAATTCATAACAACTAAGTAAGTAAGTGGTTATAATTAAATTGAAGATAGATTTTGTCTTTGATCCTCCCTGCCCCCCTTAATCCTAGGGCCGATTCATAGTAGGGTTGATTCATGAATCAACCCTACCCTTCTATCCCTTATAGGGATCTTTCTTAACAATTTTTTCATTAAGCACTCCAACTCTTATCCTGACTTGATTTCAGTTTTTTCTTTGTCAGTAAGGGTGTCAACAAGGAATATTACAAATTGTTAACCGAGTCTTGAAAGCGTTGTGCTACAAAGGTTTGAAATGTTAAGAAAGATGTGACTAATGGACAGCCTTGATAAGGGGGGTGTCTGATAATTTTTAACGCCTACCTACTTATTATCTTTTTAAAATTGGCTTTGGTTATTTGTTGGCAATTTATACTAAATCGGTTTTGAATAGTGCGATGAACTCCCAAGTTATGGATTGTTTCTCCCCGCTCCCCCGCCATCCTATCCCTTGTAAACAGGATTTAGTATAATACAGATTTAACTGGACAGACCCCTGGGGATGAGGGACTTTTTTAGGGGCAATCCACGGCAAAAACAGCCCCTAAAACTGATTATTGACCCGGACTTGGTGTTTCTATCGGGGACTCTGGGGAAAGGGGAGTCGATTCAACTATTGGCGGTGGGGCCGGAGGTTGGAGAATATTGCGCCAGCCTTGCATTTGGGAGCGAGCCGAACTGTAAGCGGTACTTTCCCGGGATACGGATTCAGCAAGGCGAATAGCTTCCAGATAACGACCATTATTAGCTAGGTCCGTGGCTAAAGACAAAAGCTGATAACTCCAACGTTCCAGCAATTCAGTCCGTTGCACACCCGCATCGGTTTTAGTGGAAATATTGGTAACTAAAGCAATCGCCCGGGTTAAACCTTCTGCGGTTCCCATCGCCGCTAATTGATTAGCCTGTTGGAGATTTTGACGGGCCCGCAACTCTCGGCGCCAACGACGGATATTTTGGGAAGCTTCCGAGGAAAGAGTGCGACCGGGGGGAATTTGATTGGCAGTTTCGATCGCTGTGCTATAGTCTTTGAGATTGGCCAAAGCTTGAGCCTGATCTAAAATGGGTTGATCCTCCATGCGTTCAATCCGCACTTGCCAGCCGCCAATTTCCCGTTGAGCATCTCGGTATAAGGCCCGATTCTTGCCGATGGCCCGGGCCTGAATAATAGCGTTACTGAGGGAATTAATATCGCCGGGGATAGCGATTTCCCGCGCGCGTTCTAAAATCGGCCGGTCTTCTATGACTTGTATTTGACGATTCCAAGAGCCAATTTCCTGCTGTGCTTGCGACCAGAGGGGATTATTACGGGGAACCTCGCCCGCTTTCGCGATAGCGGCGCTATACTGCTCGATCGTACCTGCTTGTGCTAAATCTCTAGCCTCGGACAGTATTCTTAGATCCTGTACCTGTAACTGCCAGCGCTCCCTCATAGCTAGGGCCGTTTGATGGAGAGGTCGAGAAGCGTCGATTTGTTCTAGTCCCAGTATGCCAGCTTCCAATCCCTCCACCGTGCCGACTTCCGCATCTAAGGCCGCTGCGGACAAGAGGGACCAATCGGTGACATCTTCTTTAATTTTGAGGTCTTTGGGGGTTTGGTTAGCCAAATCCCGGAGAGCTTGCCATTGCTTCCGCTCAATTAATCTTTCGGCGTATTCTTGCAGTTTATCCTCGGTTTTCCCGATTAATTTTTCTGCCTCCTGATAGGCATAACTGCTGGCTTGAATTTTTCTAGCTTCTTCGATGACTTTGAACCAATTGTCGAGACCGCCCCGGGCGAAGAGATTAAAGGCATTATCTAATTTACTGCTATCTTCCCGGGCGACGGTAATTTTAGCGAGCGCTTCATTATATTTAACCGTTGCCCAGTATTCGTTATTTAAGTTCAATAAATCCACCGCTAGACGGAAAGATTGATTCCAGTTGGAAGCGCGGAGATTTTCCTCTAGTTTGCTTAAGATATCGTTGCCTTCCGTCCAAGTTCCTTGCCACTTAGCGATTCTTTCTTCAATAATTGCCGCTACTGCCATATTATTGGGGATTTGACGAGCTTTAGTGATCGCTTGCTGTAAATTTCCCGCTTGATAGTCTTTTTCAGCCAAATTCAGGATATCTCGCGCCCATTCTTCCACCTGTTGATTAACTTGCGATCGCAAGGGATGGTCATCGGGTAAAGCTTCCACTAGGGCAATTGCTGCGAGTAAACCCTCCACGGTGCGACTATCGGCGGAAAGTTGAGCGCAGTAGAGACGCAGGGAGGCAGAAGCAATAGGCCAGAAGATTTTTGGGCAATTGGGCGACTTCTGCATATTTAATAACTGCCAAGTGGCGAGAAAGCCAACACCGCCAAAGACGACGACAAATAAAGCCGCCCAAACTTTCCAAGTGAAACGATGCTGGTATCGGTACCAAAAGAGAAAAAGAAAAGATTTAGTTTTCTCTGGCCAACGAGTCAGGGAGTCAATCGATTCTCGTTTGACTAGATTTTTGGTTAATTCTTTTCCTTTAAACATTCACGACTCCCTGACGGATATTTTAGATAGATTTTACCTTAATGGCGCTCATTGCCCAACTTCTCAGCAAGATTCAGCTTGTAGAGACTCGACTAATTCGATTAATTGCGTCTCGTTGGCATTGTACACTTCCCGACAAAACTCACAGATGGCTTCCGCTTGTTTATCCTTTTCGATGATGTCTTTTAATTCATCGACCCCGAGGAATTTTAAAGCTCCTAAGGCCCGTTCAAAAGAACAATCACAATCAAAACGCAGCATCTGCACAGCCGGAAAAATTTCTAGACCCATATCTCCGAGAAGTTCCTGAAAAATATCTTCTAGTCCTTTTCCTGCCCGTAAAAGAGGCGTAAATCCCGTTAATTTTCGCAATCTCGACTCTAAACGAGCCACCAAGACCTCATCCCGGGACGCTTCTTTAGAGAGAACTTGTAATAAAATTCCCCCGGCTGCCGTCACTCCTGTGGTCGTACCGACAAAAACCCCCACTTGCAAAGCGGAGGGAATTTGTTCCGATTGGTCCAGGTAGTAGGCGATATCTTCCCCCACTTCCCCAGAAACTATCTCGACGATGCTTTCTTGAAGTTCATTTCTCCCCTCGCCTTTTTCTTCCCGTAAGACTCGCACATAACCCTTGTCACCCACGGCGCGACCCACATCTAATTTACCCTGAGCATTGGGGAGTAATTCCACCTGGGGATAGTCCACATAACCCCGCACCGTGCCATCGAGTCCCGCATCAACTAAAACACCGCCTAGGGGACCATCGCCTTTAATGCGAATATTGACCCTAGAACCGGGTTTTTTTAAACTGGAAGCCAAGAGTAAAGCCGATGCCATCGTGCGACCGAGAGCGGCAGTGGCTACGTTAGATAATTTATGTCTTTGGCGGGCTTCTTCCGTTAAACGAGTGGTAATCACTCCTACTACTCTAATTCCGCCATCGGCGGCCGTGGCGCGGATTAATTTATCTGCCATACTACTTACTGTTATCCTTGGAAAACGCTGTCCCGATTTTTAGTTATTCTTTAACTAACTTAACAAAAATTATCAGACAACAATATGTTCGGCAATTTTCAACAAAGTCAGCTGCGTATCGAAATCTCGGCCAGTGAACAGGCTATCCGGGATAGTTTGCTCAAAACTGCTCATCTCCGTCAATGGCTGTGGCCGCAAATGCTCTCGCCCAATCTACCCGATAAATTAGAGGAAGGCTTGACTTTTACCTCTTGGTTAGGTTTAATTCCCATACAACATCAGGTTTTATTGGCCAATGACCAGTGTTTACGCTTGCTTTTGAGTCAAGGTATCGATGGCTATCACGAATGGTATTGGGGCGATGGTTGGTTACAATCGCGGTTAGAAGGCATTTCTCTCCTTCCCCTCAATCTCGGTCAAACTCTCAGTTTGTTGAAATTACGACTATTTTTGAGCAATCAAAAGTTAGAAGTGAAGGATTTAGGAGTGGCTAGTAGGTAAATCGCACTTTAAAAACCCAATTATGGATTGTCTCTCCCCGCTGCTCACTCTCCTACACCGGGAGAGTGGCTGCACTATGCCAGTCCGAGACCAATGACAGGATAAGAACGGGGGTCTTCACCCGACATTTGAGATAAAATCGATCTAGTTAAAAATTTAATTCCGAAACTATGTTCGACGCACTGGCCGACCGCTTAGAAGACGCATGGAAAAAATTACGAGGTCAAGATAAAATCTCCTCGGCCAATATACAAGAAACCCTCAAAGAAGTCCGGCGGGCTTTATTAGAAGCAGATGTTAACCTACAGGTGGTCAAGGGATTTATTGCTGAGGTCGAGAAACAAGCCCTCGGCGCTGAAGTGATTTCCGGAGTCAATCCCGGTCAGCAATTTATCAAAATTGTCTATGATGAATTAGTTAAAATTATGGGGGAAAGTAACGTTCCCCTAGCCCAGGCCGATAAACCCCCCACCGTAATTTTAATGGCCGGGTTGCAAGGGACGGGAAAAACCACCGCCACCGCCAAATTAGCCCTATATCTCCGCAAACAGTCCAAAAGCTGCCTGATGGTGGCCACCGATGTTTACCGTCCGGCGGCCATTGACCAATTAATCACCCTCGGTAAACAGATAAATGTTCCCGTCTTCGAGATGGGTTCTCAGGCTAATCCCGTCGATATCGCCCGTCAAGGTGTGGAAAAAGCCAAAGAATTGGGCGTAGATACGGTTATCATCGACACCGCCGGTCGTTTGCAGATAGATACCCAGATGATGGGCGAACTAGCACAAATCAAGAAAATTGTCAAGCCCGACGACACTTTATTAGTGGTGGATGCGATGACCGGTCAGGAAGCGGCCAATCTCACCAACACTTTTCACCAACAAATTGGCATCACGGGGGCAATTCTCACCAAACTTGATGGCGATACTCGCGGTGGTGCGGCCTTATCAGTGCGGCAAATATCGGGACAACCGATTAAATTTGTTGGGGTTGGCGAAAAAGTAGAAGCTTTAGAGCCATTTTATCCCGATCGCCTTGCCAGTCGCATCCTCAATATGGGTGATGTCCTGACCCTAGTGGAAAAAGCTCAGGAACAGTTAGACCTAGAAGACGCGGCCAAAATGCAGGCCAAGATTTTAGAGGCTAAGTTTGATTTTAATGACTTCCTCAAACAGATGCGGCTGTTAAAAAATATGGGTTCCCTGGGGGGAGTCTTAAAGTTAATCCCCGGTCTAGGCAAACTGAGCGGGACAGACATCGAAAAGGGCGAAAAAGAGTTAAAACGCACGGAAGCGATGATTAATTCCATGACCACGGAGGAACGCGCTAACCCCGATTTATTGGCTAAGTCTCCTAATCGTCGTCGTCGCATTGCCAAAGGTTCGGGACATCCAGAAACGGAAGTTACCAAACTAATTACTAATTTCACCAGAATGCGATCGATGATGCAACAGATGGGACGGGGACAAATGCCCGCTATGCCTGGGATGCCCGGGATGGGTGGCGGAATGTTTGGGGGTGGCAATCAACCGGGGTTCCGCGGTCAAGGTGGCAGCCCGAAAAAACCAAAGAAAATCAAGAAAAAGAAAGGTTTTGGCGATTTATAGAGGCTAAAAATGTTGAAATCCAGAGCTTAAACTGAGGTTTCTACCATCGGCTAATTTTATCTCTCTCCCGGGGACAATTTGACCGATTATCGCCCCCTCTTCCCCCACTTTCTCCAACAATTCTCTGGCACTGTCCGGAGGCAAACACAAAACTAACTCAAAGTCTTCACCGCCGTATAAAGCCCATTCTAGAGCTTTTTCGGCTCCTACATATTCTTTCAGGGTTGGATGCAGGGGAATCCTCTCGATTTCAGCACCAACCCCACTACAGCGACAAATTTGCATGATGGCATCTGCTAACCCGTCACTGCTATCCATGCCCGCGATGGGAAATTGCTTGACAATTTTTTGTAAATGTGGTATGCAATCAAGTCTCGGTCGCGGCCGTTGATGAGCTTGGATTAATCGCTTTTTTTGGGCGGAATTTAAATTCCTCCCGGTTTCAGGGTGAAAGAGTAACTCTAATCCAGCCCGCGATAAACCGTGATAACCAGTAATAACGATACTATCGCCAACTTTTGCGTTAAAACGTCTAATTTCTTCATTTTTTGCCACTTGTCCCAGGGCGGTGATGCTGATGTTAATCTCCGTGGCCCGACAGACATCGCCACCAACGATCGCCGTCTGATATACTTGCAGACAAGAGCTAAGACCCCGATAGAGTCCTTCTAGCCAATCGATGGCTAGATCGGGAGTTAAAGCCAATCCTACCGTAATTCCCAGGGGTTCTGCCCCCATAGCCGCTAAATCGGATAAATTAGCCGCCGCCGCTCGCCAGCCCACATCTTCCGGAGAGGTAGTAAGATCGCTAAAGTGGACGTTATTAACTAAAACATCAGTGGTGACGACGAGAGAATAACCCTCCTTGAGGCATAAAATCGCCCCATCATCACCGATAATCTCGGCAGGACAATATTTTTGCAGAATCGGTAGCAATCCCTGTTCACCCAAATCTTTAACGGTTAAATTCATAATTTCTGGGAATTGAACAATGCAGCTTCTAAAAAGTCTTTAGTTAGGGTTTGCTGAAAAAGTTTTTCGGTGGGGGCAGGGTGTGGGGTGTGGGGTGTGGGGTGTGGGGTTTTACCGGTTTTGAGGTGGCCAATTACCTAATTTTCAGGGAAAAAGTACCTGAATTTTCCCCCTGATCACTCCCATACCTGGTACTTTTTGATTGACAAAAAGTCTAAAAGTCTTACCCAACAAGGTTTTTAGATTTATTCAGCATACCCTAGTTAAGAGGATTGGCGCTGATTTTTTCGTAGGCGCGATCGATAATTCCCCGACCGCGCAAAAAGCCGGTATTAGCCCCCGGACAAAGATAGGAGAGGGTTTCCGGACTAAAACGGTCTAAAATAGCCTGTTGCGATCGCAATTGCCGCGGCCAGTGGAAAGTTTTCGCGGTCTGTAGGGGTCGCGGTTGACCCTTGGTGTCGGGGAGAAGATGACGACCGGTAAATAAAACCCCCCCGTGACGCTGCCAGTAGAGACAGGAGGAGCCGGGAGAATGGCCAGGAGTCCAAAAACCGCTACAAGTGGGAGATAACTGGATTTGCTGCTGAAAAACGGTAATTTGACGGTGAGGAAGCAGATAAGCTTCCTGTTCCTGTAGAATAATCTCACAATCAAGTAAACTTTGCAGAGAATCGCTCTGTTTCCCCTGACCCCCGCGATGGGTAAAAAATAGGTAACGGACCCCTTTTTCGAGGAGAAAATCCCGCTCGCTCTCCTCACAGCTAGGACAATCCACCAGAATATTACCAGTATTTTCTACAATAAGATAAGAGGTTCCCCCTAGGGTTTCCCGATTAGGCGAGAAAGCGTATAAACCTTCTAGAATTAATCGAGGGGGTTTTGTGGTTTTGCTAACCTCTAAAGGAGACGATTCGGTTTCCGATCGCATGGTTTGCCTATCCAAATCACAATCAATGCGGTTTACAATTTAGCACGATCGATGACCGGGCTGGCTGAAATTAGCCGCCTTTTACTCAAGAGAAAAGAGCCGATATGGAAATGTGGTTGTTATTAGGGATTCTGGGCGGTTTCACCTATTTTATCGTCAAGCGTAGCGTGGCCAAAATCACGACAACACCAATATGGTTAATTTGGTTAGTCCTGATGACTCCGGCTCTTATTTGGACCGGCTGGACGTTAATCTATGGAGAGGATACCCCCATGCCGGCATTTTTGCTGATCGGTCCTTTTGTGATCTGCCCTTTTTTGTATTGGTGGCTAGTACAAATGGGTCGGGTTACTCCCCAAGAAAGCCCCCCATCACCAGCGGAAACAGCGAATTTAGTCCTAGAAAATATTGATAATCCTGCACCTAAAAGTGATTTAAAACCGATCACTGCTGAAGAGGAAAAATCCCTACGAGATTGTTTTCCTTGGGGGATTTATTATCTGCAAAATATCGATTATCGTCCCCAGGCAATTCTCTGTCGGGGCAAATTGCGAGCGGTTCCCGAAGAAGCTTATCAAGTGATTAAAAACAATGTGGAAAAGGTTTTTGGGGATCGCTTTTTATTGCTTTTCCAAGAAAGTTTTCAGGGACAACCTTTTTTCGCTCTTGTGGCTAATCCCTGGCAGCAAAAAACAGAAACTATAGAAACTGAAAAAGTTACTCGCCCCTTTCTTGCCCTGGGTTTATTGTTATTAACTATCTTAACTACCACAGTGGTCGGTGCGGGATTAAGTGGCATTACCACCCAACAATTAGAAAATAATTCTAGTTTATTATTGCAAGGTTTACCCTACAGTTTAGGCTTAATTGCTATTTTAGGACTGCACGAATTCAGTCATTATTTGACAGCAGTTAAATATAAAATTAAAACCACTTTGCCCTATTTTATCCCCTTTCCTTTCTTCCTCGGCACCTTCGGGGC
The DNA here is from genome assembly GCF_014698375.1 of Microcystis flos-aquae FACHB-1344. Classification (NCBI taxonomy): domain Bacteria; kingdom Bacillati; phylum Cyanobacteriota; class Cyanophyceae; order Chroococcales; family Microcystaceae; genus Microcystis; species Microcystis flos-aquae. The sequence goes on from NZ_JACJSW010000187.1 coordinate 14,617, forward strand.
TTTTATTCAAATGCGCTCCCCGGTTCCCACGCGTAAAGCTTTATTTGATGTGGCGGTGGCCGGTCCTTTGGGGGGTATAATTATCGCTATTCCTCTACTGTTTTGGGGGTTGTCCCTCTCGGAAATAGTTCCCCTAACTAATCAAAGCAGTTTATTAAATTTTCAGGCCTTAAATCCGCAGTTTTCTTTTCTCTTGTCTATCCTAGCTAAACTAGCCCTCGGCAGTAATTTAATCGCCGGAAAAGCGATCCATTTACATCCTTTAGCGGTAGCTGGTTATGTAGGAATTATCGTTACAGCCCTAAATTTAATGCCCGTGGGTCAATTGGATGGTGGTCATATTGTTCACGCCATGTATGGGCAGAAAACCGCCATAATTATCGGTCAATTAACTCGATTATTCATGTTTATTTTAGCCCTAGTGCAACCAGATTTTTTACTCTGGGCGATTATTCTCTTATTAATGCCAGTCAGCGATCAACCTGCTTTAAATGATGTCACCGAATTGGATAATAAACGAGATTTATTAGGTTTATTTTCCCTGGCTTTGTTATTAAGTATTTTGCTACCCCTTCCCGAAGCGGTGGCCCGTTGGTGGGGGATGTAAGCGACCGCATCAATCAACCTGAGTTCCGGGAAAATTATCGGTCAGTTAGGGGATAAAATCCCTATCTCCTACGTCAATGTGAGTTCGATGACCCTCACCCTCGATCACTTTAATCCACAAAGCTGAAGGCTGACAACTGATCACCGCTCACTGATATATGGTTCTCAAGGCTAATTCTCGCAGAAAAAAGCGAGTTTCTCTGAAAGCGAAGTTAGGCAAATCTAGGTTAAAATTGCTGGCTATTCCGCTAATTTTGGCGAGTTTAGGCTGGTTATACCACGATTTACGTCAGCAGTGGCTAAAACCGGAAGCGATTTTTGTTTTGGGAGGTCATGCCGCTCGAGAACGTTTTGCGGCAAAATTGGCTAAGGAATATCCCGATCTACCGATTTGGGTGTCTTCCGGTAGTCCGCGACGATATGTGAAAAAGATTTTTAAAAAAGCGGGAATTCCCCTAGAACGTCTCCATCTCGATTACAATGCGCGAGATACTGTCACTAACTTTACTAGCCTAGCCGATCAACTGAAAGCCGAAGGTATTGATAGTGTCTATCTAGTCACTTCCGATAATCACATGAGAAGGGCGCGATTAGTGGGAGAAATTGTTTTTGGTAGTCGCGGAATTGTGATTAAACCGGTGACTGTTCCCTCCCAATCACCCCCCGAACCCCTAGAAAAGTCCCTCAGAGACGGTTTTAGGGCAATATTATGGGTAATAAGCGGTTCCACCGGGGAATTTTGGCTAGAATCCGCTTCTAGTTCCCATCTCCGATCAAAATAAAATTATCTTGACAAAATACTCACTTTATGTTAAGCAAAAACACCATTTTCGCCATCCTATTGATTTTTGTGCCTATATCGATCGCCGGTTCGCTGTTACACTGGGGCGGAACAGTTGTTTTTATCACCGCTTGTCTAGCCATTATCCCCCTAGCGGCCTATATGGGGGAAGCCACGGAAGCGATTGCGGTGGTGGTTGGGCCAAATATTGGCGGTTTGATGAATGCCACCTTTGGCAATGCCACAGAATTAATTCTCGCCTATGTCGCTTTGCGGGAAGGTTTCATTGATGTGGTAAAAGCGACGATTACTGGCTCAATTATCGGTAATTTACTCTTAGTTATGGGATTATCGATGTTTTTAGGCGGTTTACGCTTCAAAGAACAGGAATTTCAACCAATAACTGCCCGTTTAAATGCCTCGGCCATGAATTTAGCGGTGGTGGCGCTCCTTTTACCCACTGCCGTGCAATTTACCTCCACGGGAGTCGGGGAAGCAGTCCTGCAACGTCTATCCGTGGCCGTGGCAGCGGTGTTAATTTTCGTCTATGGTTTAAGTCTCTTATTTTCCATGAAAACCCACACCTATCTCTACGATGTCGGGGTTGCCGGTATCGAGGAGGAAAGCGCTGGAGAAAACCCCGCAAAACCGAAAATCTGGTTTTGGTCTTTGATTTTATTGATCGTTACCATCGCCGTGGCCGTAGAATCGGAGTTATTGGTGGCATCCCTAGAGGAGGCTACGGAACAGCTAGGTTTAACGGCGCTGTTTACCGGGGTAATTCTTTTGCCTATTATCGGTAATGCGGCCGAACACGCTACGGCTGTCACCGTCGCCCTTAAGAATAAAATGGATCTATCGGTATCTGTGGCCGTCGGTTCCAGTATGCAGATCGCCCTGTTTGTGGCTCCGGTTTTGGTTATCATGGGTTATATTATCGGTCAGCCCATGGATCTAAATTTTAATCCCTTTGAGTTAGTGGCAGTGGCTGTAGCGGTGTGGTTGGCTAATTCGATTAGTAGTGATGGGCGATCGAATTGGTTGGAAGGAATGTTACTCTTAGCTACATATACTATCCTGGCCTTGGCTTTCTTTTTTCATCCTCTCACCGCTTAGAGTTATCCCTTGCAGATATATAGACAATGACGGACGCTTTGGCTTAAGGGAGTGGTAAAACTGGCAATTTCGAGGATTTTACCGCCAGCTTTCCCTAAATTCTTCTCTAAACTCGAACTATCCTCCGACGACCACTGACCACGATAGAGAATAGCGATTCCGGTCTTTTTCACGAAAGGCAAAGCATAGTTAACACAGATATCCACATTACCTACCGCTCGCAAACAGACGATATCGTAAGCACAGTTATGTTTAAGGTTTTTCCCGACGATTTCCGCCCGACCTAAACGAGTTTTCGTGTTATTTAACTCTAATTTGTCAATAACTTCTTCAAGAAAATTAATCTTTTTTTGGGTGGAATCCAAGAGAGTCACCGACCAATGGGGATAGGCGATCGCAATTGGCAGCCCCGGAAATCCGGCCCCGGTCCCCAAATCGATGACTGATAGAGATTTTGTCAATAGATCTGGCTGGGATTTTTGTAACCAAGCTAAACCCGATAAAGAATCCCAAAGATGTTTTTCCCAAAACTCCTCCGGTTGGGTAATTCGGGTGAGATTAAAACGTTGATTACCCTCTAAAATCAAGTCATAAAGTTGTTGAAATCGCGCTTGTTGGGCCCCATCGGGTTGCCATTCTAGGGTTTCTTGCCAAAGGTCAAATAATTCAGGAAGGATCATTAATTCAGTTATCAGTTATCAGTTATCAGTTATCAGTTATCAGTTATCAGTTATCAGTCATCAGTCATCAGTTATCAGTTATCAGTTATCAGCTATTGGGGGAGTGGGGAAATTTCAACTAATACCCCAAAACCCTAAAACCTCAACTATCTGTTTTTTCACTTTTTACTTCCCTCAAATGTCCTTGTTCAATTTTCCAGTGACGGTCAGCAATAGGCAATAATTCCCCAGCATCGTGACTAACTACTAATAAAGTCCAGTGTTGTTTGAGACTAGCGAGAAGTTTAGCCAATTGACGACGCATCGACCAATCTAAACCGGCCGTAGGTTCATCGAGAAGTAACAGATTAGGCTGCCGGATTAACTGGACAGCGAGGGATAAACGACGCTGTTGACCTCCACTCAGATTGTGGGGAGAAGTATCCAGAGGAGTATTTTCTAATCCTACCTCCTTTAAGGCCGCCGTTAGGCGATCGCTTTTAATCTCCGGATGACCGAGACGCAACTCCTCAAGGATGGTTTTACCGCAAAAATGACGTTCAGGAAACTGAAAAACGATTCCTCCTAATTGTTGCAGGTGCAGCACCGTTAATTCTTGGTCGCGCCAGTGAATTGTCCCTGCTGTTTTATCGGCAAAGCCTGCTAGAATTTCCAAAAGAGTCGTTTTTCCGGAACCACTGGGGCCGACAATCAGACCTAATTCTTGGGGGGCTAATTCGAGATTAATCCCCTGTAAAATGGGATTGAGGGCAGCGGGAGGATGATAAACCACATCTTTGAGATAAAGCATTGACAGGAAAATAACTGGAAATTAAGTCTAGAAACCCGTTTCTATTGTGACAGATTTTTTCATTCGCTCAAGGAGACTTTTAACCATGGTGCTGCGGTTAGGTTTAACGAAAAAAATGGCGATCGGTGCTTCCCTGGCTGTTATGGTAATGGTTAACTGGATTGGTCCCGGGTTAGCTGGAGATCCTTTCCGCAAAACCAATCCCCGACCGATTGGTGATAAGACCGAGGCCGCTTTTAACGCTATTTTTAAACAAGGTAACTATCTAGAGGCAAAAAAATTAATTGTTGAGGCCACAGAAAAGGAACCCCAAGAACCTTTGTCCCATGCTATGCGCGCCTCTCTTGCTTTTACCGACCAGGATTGGAACACCCTAAAAACCTACTCCGAGAAAACTAAGGCAGCGGCCAAACAAATGCAGGACAGTGACCCTTTAAGGGGAAATTTGTATCTAGCGGTGGGGAGTTTTTTAGAGGGAACCTACGTTTTTCAAACCGAAGGAGCAGTATCGGCTATCCCCAGATTACAACAGGTGTTTCAGTATTTGGAAACCGCAGAAAAGGTTAATCCTACGGATCCGGAATTGAACCTGTTAAAGGGTTATATGGATTTGATTTTAGCGGTTAATCTGCCCTTTTCTAGTCCTCAAGAGGCAATTCAACGGCTAGAAACCTATGGTAGTCCTGATTACTTGGTTGATCGAGGCATAGCTCTAGCTTACCGGGATTTAAAGCAGTATGATCAGGCTTTGCAGTTTATCGATAACGCTCTGAAAGCGACCCCCGATAATCCGGAATTAATGTATCTGAAAGGTCAAATCCTAAGAATTCAAGGCAATACGGATAAAAATACCGGCTCTTTGAAACTGGCATTAGATTACTTTAATAATGCCCTGAAAAAACAGGAACAACTCCCCGAATCGGTCAAAAAACAGTTAAATCGCGAACACCGTAAGGTACAGGAGGAGATTAAATCCCTAGAAAACACCGCTAATCGTTGAAAAAAGCCTAAAAATAGTCAATATTTGTTTTTTTTATCAGTTATCAGTTTTTGAAGGCAAAAGGCAGCCGTCAAGGGTGCATCGCAGATTTGCAGGAATACCGACAATCAGCAATTATCAGTGACTCTTAGATGATGACAAATGTATCAGCAGCTGCGTGTAAGCATCCCACCGAAAAGCTAATGCGCTCCGGGGTTTGGGGGGTTCTACCCCCCAAAAGCTGGGATTGAGTGATAAAATCGGAAGTAATGCCCGATTTTAGCCGAGAGTTTCCCCGTAAAAATCCCAATTGGTAGATTTACAAAAATGAGATGCACCCGCCGTCAAATTTGGCCAAAACAGAAAATCTCCTCTTATGGTATATAAAGTAAAGGATTATTAAGCTTCGCAGAAGTTTATTAATTAAAGTTAAAAATATATTGACAAAAAAATTGGCTTGTGGTAAGGAGCAGAATTTAGCCAAACCTCCTAGCTGATTTCTTGTCAAGGGTTCACCTAAGTGTAATTGGAGATTTCATGACGGCAACGACGGATAAATTGCATGGGGAGTTGATCACCTCGATCGAGCCAGACTTTAAACTGAAAGATATTATTAAAACCATTCCCAAAGAATATTTCCAGAAAGACCCAGTTAAAGCTTGGTTTGGAGTGATTACGAATATTTTGGCGGTCATTGCGGGTTATGCAATGCTAGTTTATTCTCCCTGGTATTTACTGCCTTTAGCTTGGATTTTCACTGGTACAGCTTTAACGGGATTTTTTGTGATCGCCCATGATTGCGGTCATCGGTCTTTTTCCAATCGACGCTGGGTTAATGATCTTGTCGGTCATATTTTCCTCTTACCGCTTATCTATCCCTTCCACTGCTGGCGTTTCCTGCACGATCGCCATCATACTAAAACTAACATGGTAACTATAGATAATGCTTGGGATCCGTGGGAATTAGAAGCTTTTAACTCGGCCAATCCCTTAGTGCGTCTCTTTTATCGCGGCATTCGCGGACGTTTCTGGTGGCTTGGTTCGATCGCCCACTGGGCTATTCTACACTTCAACATCGAACAATTCAAGGAGAACGAACGGGAAAAAGCGCGCTTTTCGATGATTGTCGTTCTAGTTTTTGGAGCTATTTTGTTCCCAACCCTCATTTTCTACACTGGTGTCTGGGGATTGGTTAAATTTTGGGTGGTACCTTGGTTTGTCTATCATTTTTGGATGAGTACCTTTACCCTTGTCCATCACACAGACCCCGATATTCAATTTTTCCATCCCGAAGAGTGGAATCAAGCTTTAGCGCAACTAGAAGGGACAGTTCACTGTAGCTATCCCCGTTGGGTAGAAATTCTCTGTCACGATATTAATGTCCATATCCCCCATCATATCTCGACGGCGATTCCTTCCTATAACCTCCGCAAAGTTCACGCTAGTCTCAAAGAAAATTGGGGCAGTCACCTGAAAGAAACCGAGTTTTCTTGGGCATTAATGCAGCGAATTGTTGATTATTGCCATATTTTCGACTCCGAAACCGCCTACAAAACCTTTAAGGAAAGCGGCGGTTAAATCAGTTATCAGTGATCAGTTATCAGTTATCAGATTTGAGTTTTAAGTGACAGTATTAAATCGAAGTTTCCTACTGTCTTTTCACTGATTACTGATAACTTACCCACTGAAAAAAGATTACCAGGAACCGCGTTTACCATTGGGCATAACTGTTAACCAATTGGTTTTTGCTAGGGCGATTTGTTCTCGAGTTACTTGGGCATCAGAGAGATTAGCCCCGCAAAGATTAGCATCTTTGAGATTAGCGTAGCGAAGATGGGCGCCGGTGAGATTAGCCCCGCGTAAATCGGCCTTTTCTAGGTCTGCATAACCGAGATAGGCATTATTTAAATTGGTGCTTTTGAGAATAGCTTGACTGAGATTAGCCCGGCCCAGATCCCCATTGGACAGATCTGCCCCTTGTAAATTAGCTCCTGTTAATTTGGATTGACAAAAATTGACGCCCAAAAGTTTGGCTTTGGCCAGATTGAGATTTGGTAATTCCTCTTGGGCGAAATTGCGCCGGCCGTCATTGTAAGCATCGAGAATCGCTTTTTCATCTAAGCGGGGTTTTTTCTTCAGTAAGGTTAGCTCTGTGCTGCTGCGGGCTTTACTTTTATTCAATACATTTGTATCAAACAGCGAAAAAGCCATCTGTCCCCCCAGCATATTATCTGGAGAGGCCTCTGGATTTTTATTTTGGGGACGAAATTTAGACTTGAGAGGGACAGAAACGGAGGAAGTGGCTATCGAACCTGAATCTTGTCGGGGGGGCTGGGAAGTAACCATTGGAGCGGCGATTAAACTTTGGGCTAGACTATCGGCATAAGCCGTCATCTCTAAAGCATCCATTACCTCTTGGGCGGATTTGTAGCGATGACGGACAGAGACTTCCAGCATTGTTTTCAGGACTTGAGCAAACTGGGGACTCACCTTGACTAATTTTTCCCAGAGTAATTCACCTGTATTAATATCAACTTCGATCGCTTTAGGAGATTTGCCCGTGAGTAGATAGAGACAGGTAGCTCCCACCGCGTAGATATCACTAGCGTAAACGGGACGCATGGCCATCTGTTCGGGGGGGGCAAAACCTTGGGTACCCACGGCAAAATTAGTGAAAGCCGTTTGAGAATCGGCATTGGCCATGACGCTATTAACTGGATTTTTGACGGCCCCGAAGTCAATCAGAACCAATTTTCGGTCTGTTTGCCGACGAATTAGGTTAGCGGGTTTGATATCCCGATGAATTACCTTTTGCTCGTGGACATATTGCAAAATCGGCAAGAGTTCACTTAAAAACTGTTCGACTCCCGCTTCGCTAAACGGTCCGCGTTTTTTAACCTCTTGGTGCAGGTTATGACCTTTAACGTATTCTTGAACTAGATAAAACTGTTGATTATCTTCAAAATAGTCCAATAATCGGGGAATCTGCGGATGAACTCCCAGTTTTGCCAAGGTTTCCGCTTCTCGAGCAAAAAGTTCCCTCGCCATGCGAAAAACATTAGCATCTTTAGAGGGAGGTTGCAGTTGTTTGACCACACAGAGGGGCTTATCTGGTAGGGACAGATCTGATGAAACAAAAGTTGCCCCAAACCCTCCTTTCCCCAAAATGCCTAGGGTTTGATAGCGGTCGTGCAGAAGAAGTTTTGAACCGCAACTCTCGCAGATTAACGCTGTCGGGGCGTTTTTTGGTTGAGTACAGTTGGGATTAAGGCAGTAGGTCATCTAGAATCACCAATTGACCGATACTTTTTTACTAACACACCTTAACAATGCACTTTAAGAGATTCTCCTCAAGGGGGGTATCTCCCAAAGTCTAAAACCAGAGGCCTCAGACAATCAAAGCGCCTGTAACGCCTTTTTTGTTTGACGCTCCCCGCTCTAAAGAGACGGGGATTCTTCGTTCATTGAGTCTCCGTTAGCAAGCAGGATTTCTCCAACCAACCAAGAGGGAATCTCTCCCGAAGCGTTTAAAGTTTGCGTGCGCCCCACGCTACTTAATCCCTTTTGCAAGATGTTTAAAGCGGCGTTTCTATCTCGACAATCTGTGTATCCACAATGAGGACAAACATGGGTTCGAGTAGATAGCGACTTTTGGACTTTTTGTCCACAATTAGAACAATCTTGAGATGTATTATGAGGTGAGACAGCTATAGTTAACTTGCCGCATTTGTCCCCAAAATACTCTAGCCATTGCCTAAAAACAGACCATCCTGCATCGGTTATCGACTTCGCTAAATGACGATTTTTGACCATGCCTTTGATATTCAAGTTTTCATAGGCGATTAAGTCGTTAGACTTAACTAAACGGAGTGCCACACTTTTGACAAACTCTTCTCGTTGCCTACTTACTCTTAAATGTTTCCGAGCATATCGCTTTCTAGCTTTGTGATAATTACGAGATTGTTTTTTACCCTTACGGTATTTCTTTGACTTTTTTTTAGTTAATCGGTTTAGTTGTTTTTCAGCTTTTCGATAGTAGTTCGGACAATCAATTTGATGGCCTTCGCTATCTACTAAGAAAAACTTTAATCCCACATCAATCCCAGTGGCTTTCTGGGAAGGTGTTAAAGGCTTAACGGTGTCTCTGGGGTCTAATTTAATGCAGAACTGCACATAATAACCATCGGCACGATTAAGGATTCTTACCCGTTTAATCTGGTCTGGTTGATAGTAATTAATATCTCTAGAACCAATCAACTTAAGAGTACCAATACCTTTTTTATCTGTAAAGGTAATATGGCGTTTATCTTTTGATAGCTTCCATCCAGATACTTTATACTCAACGGAACGGGAATGTTTTTTAAACTTAGGGTAGTTTTTCTTTCCTTTAACTTTATTTTGGCAATTATCGTAAAACCGAGTAATTGCCCGCAAGGTTCTTTCTACGGCAGTCTGGCAAGCATGGGAGTTTAAATCATCAACAAATTTCAACTCTTTCCTTAATGCTGTGTTGTACCGAAATAACTCTGTTTTGCCAACACCCCGATTATCCATCCAATAACGCAGAACTTTATTCCGAACAAATTGGGTTGTCCGTATTGCTTCGTTAATGGCTTCTATCTGATTAGGTTTTGGCTTAACTTTGTATTCTAGTACAAACATCTTGACACTGCTCGACCGAGTATCAATATCCTAGCACAAAATTCCTTAAGTTGACAATATATATTTAAGGTGGAGCTGCCCGACCCTGCGCGGGCATGGCGGGGCTTGTACCCAAATTTTCGGTCAACTAATGTTAGCTTTTCTTGACAATTAATCATCCCTCATCACTTTTTCACTTTCATCAAAGCGGCCCGGGCCTGTTCGCGGTCATCGAAATGGATTTTTTCCGTCCCCAAAATTTGATAATCTTCGTGACCTTTACCCGCAATAATTACTCCGTCTCCCGGTTGCGCTGCTTGAATAGCGGTGTCAATGGCCAAAGCGCGATCGCTAATTACCTGAACAGTAATTTCTGAGGGAATGCCAGCGACGATATCCTCAAGGATTCGTTCGGGAGACTCTGTGCGGGGATTATCGGAGGTAACTATGGCTAAATCTGCTAATTCTGCGGCTATTTTACCCATTAACGGCCGTTTTGTCCGATCTCGATCGCCACCACAACCAAAAACACAAATCATCCGACCGGAAATAAAGGGTCGGGAAGCTTTTAAAACATTCTCTAAACTGTCGGGAGTATGGGCATAATCGACAATGACGCTGATATCTTGGTCAGGCGCGATGCTAACCCGTTCCATCCGCCCCGGTACTCCTGAAAACTGGGGAATTTGACTGATTACTTTCCCTAAATCTACACCACATTCTAACACTGCTGCCACCGCCGCTAAGAGGTTAGCTAGATTATATTGACCCACCAGAGGAGAAGCAAAGGCTATTTCTCCTTGGGGAGTCACCATCACCCCTTGAACTCCTGTGGGTTGATAGTGTAAATCTTTAGTATAAAAATCGGCACGAGCATCGGACACACTATAGGTTAAAACCTGTTGAGGAGAGAGGGAGGCCGCTAAACGTTGACCGTAGGCATCATCAAGGTTAATAATCGCCTTACCTTGCAGATAATCGGGACTAAATAATTTAGCTTTAGCGGCAAAATAATCCTCCATGTCGAGGTGATAATCGAGATGGTCCCGGGTGAGATTGGTAAACACCGTCACGGGAAAAGTACAACCCTGTACCCTTCCCTGGGCCAGTGCATGGGAACTAACTTCCATGACGGCGATTTCATTGCCGGCGCTCACCGCTTTGGCCAAACTAGCTTGTAACTCGTTAGCGAAAGGGGTGGTATGATTAGCGGTTTCTTGGAATCCTTGCCAACGGGTGTAAAGAGTCCCGAATAAAGCGGTGGGAATCTCTGCTTGGCTGAGAAAATATTCAATTAAATGGGTGGTGGTGGTTTTGCCGTTGGTTCCCGTCACACCGATTAATTTTAGGGTAAGGGCCGGATAATGATAGAATTTAGCAGCGATCGCAGCAGCGGCAGTAACTAAATCTGCCACAACCATTACCGAAGCATCCTCCGGGGGGGGAAATTTAGCTGCGGCTGCCGGGGAGATAATCGCCGCTACGGCCCCGGTTTCCAAAGCGGAACGCCAAAATTCGCCCCCATCGACGCGAGTACCGGGTAAACCGATAAATAAATCTCCCGGTTGACAAGCATGGGAGTTGGTGGAAATTCCTGTAATCTCGGTAATAGAAGCGATAGGAGAAGAAATCGGGGAAACCAGAGGGATAGTTGTTAAAAGTTCTTGTAGTTTCATAGTCAGGATTGAATCTAAGGATTGCTGCTTTTAGATTAGCCGATCATCAAAGAGGTTCCTAGGCTATTAATTTAACGATAAAAAAACTCAGCAGTAAGGATAGCAACCGCGATAAGCTAAAAAAAACAAGGCTATAGCTTGTCAACTATTGACGATTTTCTGCGGAGATTTTCGGGATATTTATATGCAATTCGTCGATTTTCTGGCTCTCATTCATCCTGTCCTAGCGATAGTGGTCGTTTTCCCTATTATCGGCCTCGTAGTTAACTTTGCTTGGCAAACCCGTCAACGTCGCTTAGAAACCAACGCGGGAAATAAAAGTAAAATTCCCCCAGTAGTCGGGCCAGAACATCTACGCTTAGGCCGCTGGTTAACGGGTACAGTGGTAGGGGTTAACCTTTTAGCACTAGCTTACTCGGTCGTTTACGGTTTTAATGGTTTTGTTGATCAACAAAAAGAGGGAAAATTAGACTCCTTTCAGGTCTTTTTTGTGATTTTGATGTTTTTTGTCACCATTGCCTCTTTGGTCTGTCTCTACCGCGCTAGACAAGCTCTCTGGCGCGGAATTTTTGCCAGCTTGACCAGCATGGGTTTAATTATTATCGGTTCTCAGGATGGGGTCTGGCGACTCTCGTCCCAATGGTACTGGTCTCACTACTATATCGGCATGGCGGCATCATTACTGATGATTTTCTCTCTGGCAATTGTCGAAGATATCTATAAAGACCGTTCCCATCGTTGGCGCATCGCCCATACAATTCTCAATTGTATTGCTCTGGCTCTCTTTCTGGGACAAGCGATGACCGGTTCGAGGGATTTGCTGGAAATTCCCCTCAGTTGGCAAAAACCGGCAATTTATCGCTGTGATTTCACCAATAAAACCTGTCCTGAACCGAAATCCTCAACCCCCCTTATCAACCCGATAAGTTAAACTTTTTTAGGGACTGGGAGAGGGAGAGGGTGAAGGAGTTGAGAAAGTGGGTACACACTCAGATTTACCCGCAGCGGTATCGATGGGTTCCTCACACCAATTGGCAATCTTATCAAGTTGGGGAAATTCGGGTTTCAGGTTTTGGATTAATTTAGTCCATTCTACCCCTTGGGTCACAGCTACAGCACCGCTTGAGGTACAGCCTAAAATTTTGCCCCAATTTTTACCCCAGGCAGCACCGATAAAAGTACCATTATCGGTTTTACCGAGGGAATAGTCAGGAGCAAAGATAAACGCTTGTAGTGTTTGGGTTCCTTTCAGACAAATTTGCGGCGCAGCGGAACCTAAAATAGTAGGGTCATTAGAGGCATAAATTTGTAGATTGCCCGGGTTACAGCCAATCGCACTACCACAATTATGTTCGATGGCACCGTTAATATTACCTCTAACATAAAAAACTACCCGTTGCCCCGGAGTAATGGTAATCTGACCGCTACTCAAGTTGATATTATTAACGATATACTCGTACACTCCGCTGGGAGATGCTGTGTCTCCCGTTCTGGGAAAAGTTTCAGAACTGGTAAGTACCAGGTCTTTCTGACCAGAGGGAAGGCCAGTGGGAATCGGCGGTAAATCGGGGAAAAACACACCGACAAATTGCGCTTTGTAGGGGGGATTGGGTGCGGGTGTGGGCTGTTGAATCCTATTTTGTTCAGCCTCACATTTTGGACTCACCACCTCCTCCACCACATCCCCTTGAAATCTAGCACCATCGTCCGCCGTTCCCTCACTTATCCATAAAGCTGGGACCGTGTTGCGGTTAAATGCGGGGGGAGGGGAATCAAGAATAGGGATAGTTACCACCACACGGTTACGGGAGGCAGCATTATCGTCACTATCTATATTGAGATCAGTGTTAGTTAGGACTGTTGCGGCACTGGTGCGAGAACGTCCTTCGAGGGTGAGAACTCCCTGGCCAGGCCCAATATAATAATTGTATTCAACCACGCGATAATAACTATTATTACCGAGATCAACCCATTTATCTGCGCTCAAATCTCTTAATTCATCGATTTTTTGCTTCAAGGTATCGGCATCGTCAGGATTACTACAGGAGGGGGCGGCGGCGACTAATTTTTTTAAATGTTTTTGTAAATTGGTGGGATTAGTAACCACATCATATTTGGCGTTCTGCCAACAATTGTCACCAGGAGGACAATTCCTCTTAACCGTCGCCATAACTCGAACGCTATTGAGTAGATCCTGCACCCGCGTCACCCCAGCTTCGGAACTTCTTAAAGCATCAGCCCGGACTTTTTGGGCAATTACTTTCGATTGGTCCCCTTGGGCGCGCATTATCATAGTTATTCCTGTCACCATGAGGATGAGTCCAATTAACACGGCAAGAGGCAAGGCAAACCCTTTTTCCTTATTAGCCATCAGGTGAAGACATAAACGATTGTTCATAAGCCAGTCCATCTAAGAATGGTTACTTCTATTATAATAATAAATAGCTGGTTATAATTAAATTGAAGATGGATTTTGGGTTCGATCCCCCCTGCCCCGCTTAATAAGGGGGTGCAGCTCCCCCCTTATTAAGCGGGGTATCTGACAGTTTTGGCTCTTCGGTTTGTGTTATGCAATGGACGGAGGTTATAAGAGATGGAACCCTTATAGAGAAAGGCATTTAGCAATTTTTGTCAATTATTTTTGATCTAGAGCGAACTAATCAATTAAGTCTCTTGCCAGATAAGGATTTAGTCTATTTATGCCCCCCTATCGAACCATAACAAGTCCCGAAGAGCCACAGTTTTTAACACCTAACTACTGATCAAGTTTTGCTCAAGTGACAACTGTGATAATACAGGAATAGCCATGGGAGTAAAATCACAGACAAAAGCCAGTTGATACGATAATCAGTCGTTAGTTTTTCGATAAGTATTTTCGATTTTTGACTGAATTAAAGGGCTGTTTTTTGATTCAGAATTGCCCGCCAAATCAAGCCGATACCCCGAAAAAAGCTGATAATTAACAACCAAAGGGATTGTAATTCTCCCGCCGTATTTTTCGGTGGCCAGCGATGGGGACGACAGAATAGAAAAGCGATTAGTTTTCTCTGCTCTGATAGGGTCAGTGGCTGGAATTTAAGGGTTGCTTGCCAGATTTTTCCTCGTTTTTCTAGATTGACTAGATGAGCCAATAAGCGCAAATCTTCGCCTAAAATATCTAGGAGTAATTTTTCTGAGTATATGGGTTCACTCAGGTTAATTTCTGCTCCTATTTCCGAAATTTTTTTCAGATTGCCCTGTATAATTATATCCGCTTCTGTTATCAAGTTAACAGGATATTCCAACAATTGGTATTGAGTTTCTAGGGTGAGGGGAGCTTCCAATAAAGTCACTAAAGCAGTCATGATAATAACCACATTATATATGGCCAAAATCAAGCCAAAATTGAGGGGACTTTCTTGATAATTGTGATGGCGTAAATTAAAGAAAATACTAATTAAATTAATGGTGAGAAAAAACAGTAATGGGTAGGATAAACGCCAATTATATTGATAATTTTTACGAGCAATTCCCTTCGGTGTCACCTGAAATTCTTTGTCAAAGGGTTTCCAAAGAACATGGAGAACTGTTAGGGATGTTGGTACACAAATAATCATCGATAGTACCTCAGAAAAAATAATGGAGCGCGAGCGAGAATTTAACCAGTGATAAGTGGCTAACTGCAGCATCATGTAGGGTAAAAATATATAGATTGTCTCATCGATAGTAATGTTCAAAGGTACGATATAACCAAAGGTATAAAGGAGAGGAATAAGTAGAGAAAATAAACGAGCTAAGGGAGAAAACCAAGATAATATTCCTTCTAAGTGTGCCAATCTTTGAGGGAGAGTTAATCCCGCAATTTTTAGGGGATTAGCTTTGATAAAAAATGCCTGTAAAGTTCCCCTTGCCCAGCGCAATCTTTGCCGTAAATAAGCGGATAAACTTTCGGCAGATAAACCAGTACTGAGTTTTTCATTTAAGTAAATAACTTCATAACCTTGGGCAGAGATAGCAATCCCAGTGAAATAGTCTTCACTAATAGATTCTGTATTGAAGTAGTCCACTTCGTCTAATGCTTTTCTTCTGACAATAAAAGAAGTGCCAGCACAGACAGGACTACCCACCCCATCTTTAGCCGGTTGGATATGACGATAAAATAATTCTTCGTCGGGAGTAACGATATTTTCTAAACCTAAGTTATGGGCAATAGGATCGGCATTATAAAAGCTTTGGGGCGTTTGCACTAGGGCAATTTTGGGGTTTTGAAACCAGCCAACAGTTCTTTCTAAAAAGTTACGACAAGGGATAAAATCTGCGTCAAAAACTACCACTAATTCCCCTTGAGTTTGTCTGAGAGCATGGTTTAAATTGCCTGCTTTAGCGTTTTTTCTATCCTCACGAGTCAGATAATGACAATTTAATTTTTCTGCCAATTGATCAATTTCTGACCTCTGGGTATCATCGAGAATATAAATATTTTTATGAGGATAATTAAGGGCTTGACAACCAATAATAGTTCTTTTTAAGATGAAGGCTGGCTCATTATAGGTGGGAATCAAGATATCTACCGTGGGCAAATATTGTTTATTGATCACTGCTTGGCTATAAAAATCAGCTTCTTTGCGTCTATCTTTTGTGGTTAAGACTAAAACTAACTGAATCATGCTACTACTTAAAACCATCATCTCAAGGACTAAAAGTAGTAAACTAAAAAAGCCATTGAGAGGGGTGGAAAGATTTAAGGTGGTCAGAATTCTCCAGAGTAGATAGCGCAGGGTGATAGCTAGAGTGATAGAAATAATGACTAATCTTGACCAAACTTGCGGACGCGGAGACAAGAAAATGATTAACTGCCTAAAAATTAGCAGGATAACTGTGGGTAATAATAATTGATAGCTATGAGCAACCGTGGGAACTTTAATCCAAGCAAATGGATTAAAAAAATCTTCTACTAAGCCAAGGATTAATCGATCAATATTGTGTTCTGGCCAACATAATGATAAACTGACCATCATTAGCCCGCCGATCACTGCTAACATAATTAAAATAACTGATATTATCGCTAAAATCGACTTGAATACGGAGGAATATGCTGGTTTTTGAGGGAATGGAAAAATCGATTCTTGGTTAGACATAAATCCCCTTCTGAGTAAATAAATCTAACTACATTTTACAATTCTTAACAAAAACCTGGGCATTGTTGGCAATGACAGGAGCGCTCTCCACCAAAATGCTACATTTTGTATCAAGCCGAAGATGAAACTGGCAAGAAAAAGTGTAGAAATAGTATACTTCGGTTAACCGTGAGGAAAAATTAATCTATGATAGCCGTCAAAATCGCCGTTGTTAGCGCTCTCGTTTTAGTTGTGGTCAAATTCGTCGCTTCTGCTCTAGGCAAAGGCAATATACCCCTGCTTAATCAGGCTGTCACCGTGATTTTAAGCCTTTTTATCGGTTTTGAGTTGATTCAACTAGGACAAGCGGTGATTGAAAAGATTAATTAAGGGCTAAACGGGCCAGATAGAAGCTAGTAATAGTTTTAGCATCGATCGATTCTCCCCCTGCGATCGCTGATTCCATTGCCTCAAAACTCATCAAAACCACTTCCAGATCTTCATCGGCATCTTGAGCGGGGGGCAAGCTTAATTTTTCCAGATCCTGGGCTAGAAAAGCATAGATGTATTCATCGGAATAACCGGGTGCCAGGGCAAATTTACCCAAAGATTGCCAATTGTGCGCCCGATAGCCCGCTTCTTCCTCTAATTCTCGTTTTACCGTCGTAGCGGGGTCTTCTCCTTCATCAATCGTCCCGGCGGGAAATTCCAGAATTCGAGCTTGCAAACTAAATCGATACTGACGTACTAAAACCAATTGACCTTCCTTGGTGATTGGAACTGCTAAAGCGCCACCCGGATGACGGACACATTCCCATTCTCCCTCGACACCGTTAGGTAAACGCAGTTTCGAGACTTCAAATTGAAAGACGCGACCTTGATAAAAAAGACGTTGTTGGAGAAATTGAGGCGGTTCAGACATGGAAAATTTGCAACTAGGACTTTAAGAATTAATATCAACAAATGTTACCTTTGTCACCGGTGTTAGGAAGCGGGTAGAATTATCATCTAACGGCCAAGGAGAGATTCAGGTTATAATGGGAAATGCTGTCTTTACAGGTTAAATCTTTTTCGAGAAACCCCATGGCCAAAAAATCGATGGTAGAACGCGAGAAAAAACGCGCTCGTCTCAGACAAAAATACGAAGCTAAACGGACGGAACTAAAAGAACAATTCCGCACCGCCGAAGATTTTGAAGAAAAACTGGCAATTCACCAAAAATTACAGGAATTACCCCGCAATAGCGCCCCCAGTCGTCACCGCAACCGTTGTTTAACGACCGGCAGACCGAGAGGATACTATCGCGATTTTGGTTTATCCCGCAACGTTTTACGGGAATGGGCCCACCAAGGTCTTTTACCCGGTGTGGTCAAGTCTAGCTGGTAGTCAGAAACAACATCTAGGGAAAATACTGGGATAGAGGCGTGTTTTTTGCGTCTCTATTGCTGTTTTTAGGTAATTTTAGCGATAAAATAAAAACTCTCGATCGAGCGATCGAGAGTTAACCATGAATAGAAAATTTACCTAGACTACAGTAGCAGCTTTACGGGCAGCGGCGGCCTCATCGGGATGAATACCGAGACGGGTGAGATTGAGACGACCTTTACTATCGATCTCCCGTACCTTGACTAACACCTCATCCCCCACGGCCACTTCATCCTCGACCTTGCCGACACGTCCCTCGGCCAATTGGGAAATATGGATCATTCCCTCTTTCCCTGGCAAAACTTCCACAAAAGCGCCGATTTGGATAATGCGAGTCACGCGACCGAGATAAACCTCACCCTCATTGAGTTTGCGGGTCATATTGTAGATCAGTCGTTTAGCTTTTTCGGCCTGTTCTCCATCGGTGGAGGAAATGGTGACAGTACCATCGTCATCGATATCGATTTTCGTGCCAGTCTGTTCAGTAATCCCTTTAACCGTCTTACCACCCGGCCCGATTACTAACCCGATCAGATCCGGATCGATCTTGATCGTCAATAACCGGGGTGCGTGGGGAGATAATTCCGTGCGCGGTTTTTCTAGGGTCGCTAACATCTTCTCGAGGATATGTTTGCGGGCCGGTAAAGCTTGTTTGATCGCCTTGGCCACCACTTCCATGCTTAAACCGGGGATTTTCATATCCATCTGGAGAGCGGTGATGCCGGAATCAGTGCCAGCCACCTTAAAGTCCATATCTCCCAGAAAATCCTCGATACCCTGGATATCGGTCAAAATCCGCACTTCTTCCCCTTCTTTAATTAAACCCATGGCCGCACCGCTCACGGGTTTTTTCAGGGGAACACCGGCATCCATCAGCGCCAGGGTGGAACCGCACACGGAACCCATGGAGGTGGAACCATTAGAAGAGAGGACTTCCGACACTACCCGCAGCACATAGGGAAATTCCTCCTGTGGGGGAAGGACAGGTACGATCGCCCTTTCCGCTAAAGCACCGTGACCGATTTCTCGACGGCCGGGAGAACGCATGGGACGGGTTTCACCGACGGAAAAGGGTGGGAAATTGTAGTGATGAAGATAGCGCTTTTCGTCTTCGGGATGGAGATCGTCGCCCAAATCCTGAGCATCACCGGGGGTGCCCAGGGTGGCGATCGAAAGCACCTGGGTTAAACCGCGATTAAACAGGCCGCTACCGTGAACCCGGCGGGGTAAAACTCCCACCCGGCAAGAAATCGGGCGTACTTCGTCCAGTTGGCGACCATCAACCCGCACCCCATCCTCAATAATTTGGGCGCGCATCAGTTTTTTGGTCAGATCCTTGAAGAGATTACCGATTAACTTCGGCTCTTCCAGCGTTGGAGATTTTAAGGGATCTTCATCGGGGAGAGCGGTTATAGTTTCCTTGATCCGATTTTCGATCGCCGCTAATTTCTCATCCCGTTCGGTTTTGCTGAGGGTAAACTGAGAGAGAATCTGTTTAATTTCCTCTTTAGCTTGTTCTTTCAGGAAATTATGCACGGTTTCGTTTACTACCGGCGCTTCTCGGGTGACGAGGGGAATACCCAACTGATCGATCAATTCCCGTTGAGCGGTGATCAGGTCGCGGACCGCTTCATAACCAAAATCGATCGCCTCAATAATATCCCGTTCTGGTAACTGATTAGCTCCCGCTTCGATCATCACCACCCCTTCGGGACTACCGGCCACCACTAGATCCAATTCTCCGTTATGGATTTCCTTGTAGGTGGGATTGATGATAAATTCATCCCCCAGTAAACCGACGCGCACCGCTGCCATCGGTCCTTGGAAGGGAATCCCTGCCAACAGAACCGCCACGGAGGCTCCGGTAACGGCCAAAACATCCGGGGGTACTTCCTCATCCATCGAGAGGGTCGTAGCGACCACCTGAATATCATCCCGTAGCCAACTGGGGAATAGAGGCCGCAGGGGGCGATCGATCAAACGACCGGTCAGAATGGCTTTTTCCGGGGGACGACCTTCACGACGCAAAAATCCTCCCGGGATGCGCCCGGCGGCGTATAATCTTTCTTCGTAGTCAACGGTCAAGGGCAGGAAATCTACTCCTTCTCTGGCTTTGGCTGTGGTTGCTGTCACTAAAACCGCCGTTTCTCCCGATTGGATCAGAACACTACCGCCAGCTTGGGGGGCTAAAAGCCCTATTTTTAGTCGAATATCCCTGCCATCAAAGGATATTGACTTGTCAAACTCTTCCATGTAAAGTTATATTCCTTTCTTTCACTTTTCTCTGTGCTGTGGCAATCCTAGCATTTTTTGTCCCCCTTTCTGCCAGGTTTAGTATTCAGTGATCAGTGATCAGTGATCAGTTATCAGTTATCAGTTATCAGCTTTTTTCTCCCTGCTCCCATCTCCCATCTCCCCCGCAACGCGCACGAAGTGGTCTCCCAACTACCCCACTACCCCACTACCCCACTACCCCACTGATAACTGGTTACTGGTCACTGATAACTGAAAATACTCCCCACTACCCCACTGATAACTGGTTACTGGTCACTGATAACTGAAAATACTCCCCACTACCCCACTGATAACTGGTTACTGGTCACTGATAACTGAAAATACTCCCCACACCCTACACCCCACTTTTAAACAGAATTTAAGATTACTTGCTCAAACGAGCCAAAAAATGATAGTTTCAGATATAGGAATAATCTGGTTAAGAAAAAAAATGTCTTCCCTTGCCGCTTGCTGGCCTAAAAATATTTCTAAGTATTAGCAAAACTGACTGACTGTCAGCAGTTGAGCGGGATTTTTCCTAGCTCGCAGAACTCCAGACAAAGAAAATTAAGACAATTAAAAGGATTGCGTCTCTATTACCTCTCAGACGCTTCTAATCCAGTGAATTTGCGGGTTATCTTCAAATTAACCCCGTTTAACCCTATTTGTGGCTATCGATTATGGCTGAAAGTTATTTACTAGACAAACTGCAATCTGTAGAACAGACCTACAAAGAATTAACCCGTCGTCTAGCGGATCCCGATGTCACCAGTAATCCGGGTGAATTGCATCGTCTGGCCAAATCCCGCGCTTCCCTAGAGGAAACGGTCAACACCTACGAAATTTGGCAAAAAAGTCAAGAGGATTTAATCGGTGCGAAACAAATCTTCAAAGAATCCGCCGGCGATCCCGAATTACGGGAAATGGCCGCCCGAGAAGTGGCAGAATTAGAGGAAAAAATCGCCACTTTGGAAGACCAATTAACAATTCTGCTGCTGCCCCGGGATCCCCTCGATGAAAAGAATATCATGCTAGAAATTCGTGCTGGGACCGGAGGTGATGAGGCCAGTATTTGGGCGGGGGATTTAGTTCGCTTGTACTCAAAATATGCCGAAACTCAAAACTGGAAAGTTAGCCTTTTGAGTGAATCTCAGGCGGATATGGGAGGATTTAAAGAGGCAATTTTAGAGATTAAAGGCGATAACGTCTATAGTAAGCTGAAATTTGAGGCGGGAGTCCATCGGGTGCAGCGGGTTCCTCTGACGGAAGCGAGTGGTCGCGTCCACACTTCCACCGCTACCGTGGCAATTATGCCAGAAGTGGACGATGTGGAAGTGCATATCGATCCCAAGGATATTGAGTTAACCACGGCTAGATCCGGGGGGGCAGGCGGTCAAAATGTCAATAAAGTGGAAACTGCCGTCGATTTAATCCATAAACCCACGGGAATCCGGGTTTTTTGCACCGAAGAGCGCTCGCAATTGCAAAACCGGGAACGAGCTATGCAGATTCTCCGGGCGAAACTGTACGATATGAAGTTACAGGAACAACAGGAAGCGGTCAGTTCCATGCGACGCTCTCAGGTGGGAACTGGTTCCCGTTCGGAAAAAATTCGCACCTATAACTATAAGGATAATCGTCTCACCGATCATCGCTTAAATCAGAATTTTTCCCTCGATCGCATTTTAGACGGCGATATCGAAGAGGTGATCCAATCCTGTATCGCCAAGGATCAACAGGAAAAACTGGCGGAATTAGCCGCTGCCCAAGAGACAGCTTAATCAGGACAAGGGAGACTCCGAGACGGGAGACAGGAGATTATTTTTATTTATGCTCCCCCCGCTCCCTTCTCCCTTCTCCCCAACCCGCAACAGCCAAACCCCTTGCTACTTTTTGACTTTAGACCTCTCGCATAATTAGGGTCTGCGGCAAAAAGTAGGGGCGAAGCATTCGGGCAATAACCTATCGGTGAAACCGTAGATTTTCTATCCGAATGCTTCGCCCCTACAGGACGCGGGCCGATGAAGACGCCAGGTTTTGAAGCACGATTCTCTCAAAATCTTGCACCTGTGGGAGCAAGAAAAGCCACAAAACCCTTACCATGCCTACATTTCACATTTATTCAGCCAGCCCTAATTAATTTTTGATGATTCAAAAACGGCAAAAATAAGGATTAAATGGCATAAAATCTATGAATAGACCATTTAATTGCTTATTATTCATTCTTAATTCTCCTGACTACTGACGACCGGCTCCTAACCCTAACAACAATTTTTGATTTTTACAAGAGGTGTTTTTTACCTAAAATGTCGGATGAATGCCCCCGCTAAATTTTTCGACAAGACATCAACCTTTGCGGGGGATGAAATCCGACCAGGATATTAACTGCGAAGCACGATTTTAATACTACCATCTATGGGTAAACTGTGTTATAATTAAACTATCCAATGGTCGAGGATTAATCAATGCTAGTCGTAGAAGCCAAGTTAAAAAACGGAACACCAGAGCAATCTCAAAGACTAGATGAAGCTATTAAGTACCTAAGCAAAATTAATTACACATATCTAACCACCTCTTGCCTCTTGCCTCTTGCCTCTTGCCTATCTTCACTAGGAAATTAATTTTGCACGACTACTTAAAACTTCTCAGTTTGTGCGTAACTATTGTGTTCGTTATTGTCTGGACAATAAGGGGACAACCCGCAATGATCTCCAAAAACTTTGCGCGGTACTAGCTAACAATAAAGAGACACCATGTATTAATAAATTAAACTCTCAAGCTCGTCAATCGGCTGCTGATAGAGCCTGGCAATCAATTAATAGGTTTTATCAGAATTGTCGATGCTCAGATACCAGGAAAAAAGGTTTTACTCGGTTCAAAAAGCCTAGTCGTTCGGTTGAGTATAAACTAACAGGCTACCAACTATCTGATCAGCGACGTACAATTAAGTTTACTGATGGCTTTAAAGCAGGAGAATTTGATTTATGGTGTAGTCAAAAGACATTAGTTTATTATTCAGAGCAACAGATTAAACGGGTAAGAGTTGTTAGACGTGCTGACGGTTATTATTGTCAGTTTTTAATTGAAGTAGAACGGCAAGAATACCATAAACCAACGGGACAAATAACAGGAATTGACTTAGGACTAAAGGAATTTTATACCGATGCCCAAGGTAATACAGTAGAGAATCCACGTTATTTAAGCAAGTCAGAAAAACGACACGATTTCGTCAAGGAAACAAACAGTCTAAAAACTATCACAAGCAACGGATAAAAGTAGCTAGGCTTCATCTTAAAGTGTCAAGACAACGTAAAGACAAAGCAATTAAAGACGCTTTGGCGTTAGTCCAGTCTAATGCTCTGGTAGTTTATGAAGCTTTAAAGGTAGGAAACTTAGTTAAAAACCGTAAGCTTGCCAAGTCGGTTTCTGATGCTTCTTGGTATCAATTCACTGAATGGTTTGAATTTTTTGCCAAGATTTATCGGATTGTTTGTATTGCTGTACCACCGCATTTCACTTCTCAAGATTGTTCAGTTTGTGGGACGAGAGTTCAAAAAACATTAAGCACTAGAACTCATCAATGTCCTAACTGTCAAACAATCTTAGATCTGGACTTCCCCCATACAGAAATACTAAAAAATTAACAAAACCCTTACTGCAGGTCGCTTCTCAGAAAAAATTGAAAAGACGCTACTGGGTACATTTTCCCTTTGAAAATGGC
>NZ_JACJSW010000188.1:0-54858 GCF_014698375.1 Microcystis flos-aquae FACHB-1344
CACAGAAGTAGATAGGAGTCTGGGGGTGATTATTTTGAGGCAGAAAGACTCCATCAAGACGAAAAGAAAGTTGTTTGACTTCCACTGAGTCAAAGCGGTAGTTATTCGCTTCGGTGATAGGGAGTTGAATTAATTCAAAGAAGATAGAGGGGAATGATTGAAAGAGTTGATAAAAAATCGTGTCAGTTTTCATGCTCTTATTTTATAGCACTACGCGCTAAGATTAGGACGTTTTGCTCACCCCTAACGCCCCTTAATAAAGGGGGGAATAAGGACCGACTTTAACCCCTAAAATAGCTCAATCTTAATCATTACTGATTAATTTAAGATGTTTCCTTGGCGAACCCTTCCAGTCTCTCCCTGATGGGCTTTTTTCCGGATTCATCAATAAAAAACGGAGAATACTTGACAAATTCGGGGGGGGGGGGTAGAATGAGGCTGCTTATTGCTGTTAAGCAATGATTTATGGGGTATAAATATCAATTTTTCCCCATTATTAGCCATGAAATTAACTTGTCAATTAATCAAAAATGACTAATCAACTGCTAAAAGCCCTTTGCCTTCCTGGGGTGACTTGTGCCGTTTTCACTGCCATTCCCGCCCATGCCGCCATTTTTACCGCTACCTATACGGATACTGTTTCCTATGCTGATGTCGATAACGTTATTGTCGGTGATACTGCGGTTATCACCTATCAGCTTGACAATGGGGGAACTTCCCTGTTCAACCAAACATGGAACGCCAGTGACATTGTGACTGTCACCTTCAACTTTGGTAATGGGGCCCACGTTACCACCTTTAATCCTAATGGGGGTGATGGGTTGATTGTTAGCACAGGAAGCTTTGTCACCAATGCCTCAGGACAGTTAACGGCTGTTCCTTCTGAGTGGTATGATGCTACTAATCTCAATGTCGTCTCAACCAATTCTACACAAACACCTAACGCATGGTTCGTGAGTGGGTTCAATGCTGTTTACTTTACTAATGATTTCGACTACTCTGTCGATTTGACCAATGTATCAGGTAATATAGTTGCTGCTAACTGGACCATTCAACCTGCCCAGACACAGACAACCCCCGAACCAGGCACCCTTTTAGGCTTATTAGCGGTGGGTTCTCTGGGTGTATTGGCTTGCAAACGGCAATAAATGACCAATTCTATGGTAAGGAAGGTTTAAAAGCCTTCCTTTTTGGTTAGGGAAAAAGGCACTCTCGCCTATTGAATTTTGGGACATAATGGATAAGTAGCTAGACACAATTAATTACACATATCTAATACTAAGTAGGGTCTGCTGAAAAAGTACGGGCGAAGCATTCGGATAGAAAATCTCCGGTTTCACCGATAGGTTATTGCCCGAATGCTTCGCCCCTACAGAACGCGGGCCGATGAAGACGCAAGGTTTTGAACGACGATTCTCTCAAAATCTTGCACCTGTTTCGGAAGAAAAGCCCCAAAACCCTTACTTTGCCTACATTTCACATTTATTCAGCAAACCCTAAGTAGGTAGGTATTAAAAACTTTCAGATCCCCCCGCCTATCGGCACCCCCCTTATCAAGGGGGGCAGGGGGGATCAAACCTAAAATCCATTTTTAATTTAATTATAACCAGCTACTTAACTAGGGTTTATAACTGGGAAAATCGATATAACCTTCCTTGTCAAAAGAATACCAATCTTTCATCTCAGCATCGGGATTAAGAGGCCAATTATTGGCGAATCTTTCCACCAAATCGGGATTACTGATATAGGGGCGACCGAAAGCAATTAAATCCGCATCTCCTAACTGAATAGCGGCTTCAGCAGTTTCTTTGGTATAACCACAATTGCCGATTAAAGCACGATTAAAAACAGCCCGAAACTCGGATAAAAGCATCGGTTGACCCTTTTCATGAAAACCAAAAGCCAAGCCATCTAGCAGATGCAAATAAGCTAAATTGTACTCATTTAATCTTTGGGCAACATAGAGAAAAGTTTCTCGAAAATCCTCGGAACCCATGTCATTATAAACGCCATTGGGAGACAGACGCACCCCCACCCGATGACTGGGAAAAACAGTTAAAATTGCCTCGACTACTTCCTGTAAAAAACGATAGCGATTTGCCAAACTGCCACCGTACTTATCCTGACGCTGATTAGTGGCCGATTGTAGAAAAGTATCGATTAAATAACCATTAGCCCCGTGAATTTCTATGCCATCAAACCCCGCTAATTTTGCCCTCTGAGCGGCTTGGCGGTAATCGGCGACAATTGTGGGGATTTCCTCGGTTTCTAAGGCTCTAGGGGTCTCGTAGGGCTGTTTGCCGATGGGTGTATGCAACTCCCCCTTAATCTTAATTGCGGAAGGGGCAACGGGTAAAGCGCCATTTTCCTGAAAACTAGAATGAGAAGCGCGACCACAGTGCCACAATTGACAAAAAAGTGGTGTTCCTTTTCTTTGGGCGATTTTTGTCACCATTTGCCATGCTTGCGCTTGTTCATCGGTGTAGATACCGGGGGTATTTTGCCAACCGTTAGCTTGGGGAGAAATTACCGTCGCTTCCGTAATCATTAATCCCGCGCTGGCCCTTTGTCGGTAATACTCGGCCATTATCTCATTAGCAAGACGTTTTTCTCCGGCTCGCGCTCGCGTCATGGGGGCAAGCACAAGACGATTTTCTAGGTTTAAATCTCCCAATTTAAATTGACTTAAAAGAGCCAGGGAAGTAGTGAAGGAAGTCATCGAATTTGCCGATAGAGAGTTTAGGTTAATTTTACCGCAGTTAGTTAAAACCAGACAATCGCACCCAAGGATGATTGATTTTCTGGCTATCTGCGAGATTGTTCCTCTGCTAAGGGAGGAGAATTAATCGGATCAACTAGCTGAATATAATTAATATTGGTCATAAATCTGACTATAATTACAAGTTATTTAATTTATTCATCATCCAAAATTAAAGAGACAGAAACTATATTTTCTGGTAGTTAAGTCATGATGGTTCGGTATAAAATAGTGTAATTACGCTTATGTTTATCTGACCAGAAATAGTCATTGTCGAGATGTCTAGTAACTGGTGTTTTACCGATCAAATAGACTTCCTAGTGACTGAAACAAAACCCTTACTATTCGGTGCTTGCGAATTTTAAGAGGGTTTTTCAGAATCAGCATTTTTTAGTAAACTTACCCAAAAATACCCAAAAGAGGCAAACAGCCTCTACATTGCATTGATAAAAATGGGAAAACAGGAGTTTTTAGCAAGCATCATTCATTTAATTGTGCTAATCTCCAAAAAATAGCTATTTTTTCACAATTTATAGCGTTTCTCACACCTGTGTGGCACAGTTAAACCTTTGCTGATTAAGCCTTTCAACCTCAACAATGTACCTCTTGCGAACAGGAAATGCTATATTTAGAACTAATTTATGAGTAAAAAAAAAGTCTTGATCGACTTGGGCTTTGTGGCTAGTATGTAAAGCATCTAGCTTCTTCATTGGAGACACCTGAATGAAAGCCCTATTACTGTGGCCGCTGATGCCCAACTCCTTTTGGTCCTATCAAGAGACTTTAGACCTAGCCGGTTTAAGATCAACCAATCCGCCCCTGGGTTTAATTACGGTGGCAGCCCTGTTACCATCGGATTGGGAAATCCGGTTTGTTGATCGCAATGTCCGATTAGAAACGGCTTCCGATTGGGAATGGTGCGATTTGGTAATCATCTCCGCCATGATCATTCAGAAAAAGGACTTTCAAGAATTGATTGCCAAAGGGTTGCAGTTGGGTAAAAAAGTGGCGGTGGGCGGGCCTTACCCCACCTCCTATCCAGAAGTTGCCCAAAAAGCTGGGGCAGATTACCTGATTCTGGATGAAGGCGAACTGACAATCCCGCTGTTCCTGGCGGCCCTGGAGCGGGGTGAACCGAGTGGTGTCTTTAGAGCCAGCGAGAAACCCGATGTAACCATGACACCGATCGCCCGCTATGATCTACTAGATCTGGATGCCTATCTGGCGATTACCGTGCAGTTTTCTCGCGGTTGCCCCTTTCAATGCGAATTTTGTGACATCATCAACCTCTATGGCCGCAAACCGCGCACCAAAACCCCAGAACAAATGTTGGCTGAGTTGGAGACGTTATACCAACTGGGCTGGAGGCGCTACATTTTTGTTGTGGATGACAACTTCATTGGCAATAAGCGGAATGCCAAGGTGTTTCTGCGGGAGTTGATCCCCTGGATGGAACAACACCAGTATCCCTTTAAACTGATTACGGAAGCTTCCCTTAATCTGGCCGAAGACAGCGAACTGATTGAGTTAATGGTCAAGGCCGGCTTTGTGCTGGTGTTTATGGGGATTGAGACACCAGATACCGATAGCTTAATGGGCATTAACAAGGTTCAAAACACCCGCCAATCCCTGATCGAATCCTGTCACAAAATTACCCGCATGGGGCTGCAGATTATGTCTGGCTTCATTATTGGTTTTGACAATGAGAAATCTGGCGCAGGGCAGCGGATCAAAGATTTTATTATGGAGGCGAGTATTCCCCAGGGGCAGTTTAGCCTGCTCCAGGCACTGAAAAATACCGCCCTGTGGAATCGCCTGCAACGGGAAGGTCGTCTGGTAGATGGCATGGGCACTGTCCATCAGGGAGCCATGATGAACTTTGAGCCAACTCGCCCGGTGGAAGAGATTACCGAAGAATACATCGACGCTTTCTGGGAAATCTACGATCCTGTTAACTACCTGAAACGAACCTTCAACCATTTCATGATCATGGGGGGATGGCGCGGCAAATCGAACCGTAAATTAGATTGGCAACAGTGGCAATTGTTCCGTTCCTTGCTCTGGCGGCAGGGAATTGTCCGACCGACGCGGTTCCGTTTCTGGTGGCAACTGGCGGTGATTGCCTGGGTTAAGCCCCGTCTGCTAGAAGAGTATCTAGCGACCCTAGGGATAGGTGAGCATTTTTTTGCCTATCGCTATGAAGTAAGAGAACAATTGCTAAAACAACTAGCCGATTTGAAGCAACAGAAAGCAAGGGTAGCCCAGCTGGAAAAAACGCTCAAAAACTAGACAATATCGCCGACGAACAGTCATTTATCCCTAAACAGCGCTCTTGAATCCTACCCCAAAGTAGAGCAACAAAAAGCGAGTGGGGTTGTTTTACTGTCAAGTCAGGTAATCTGTCCCCACAATTCATTCAAACTTACATTCCGCACTTCAGTTTGTAACATAAAAAGTTACAAACAAGGGAAAAGACTAACTGAGTATTTATACTCAGAAATTCCTCGACCAAAACCTGAGATCATGAAAAAAAACACAAGAAATGTCTGCTTCAGCAGAAATACAACTTAAAAATATAGACCATTTAGGAATAGTGGCAGGACTAATTGATGAAATAGGAATAGTCGAAGTAATCAATGAAAAACTAGGTATTGATAAAAGAGAAAAAATTAGTTCGGGACAAGTCTTAAAAGCCATGATTCTCAATGGGCTAGAAATGGTGTCACACCCCTTGTATTTATTTAGGGCTTGCTGAATAATGGTAAAACCCTTTTAAAATAAGGCTTTTGACCTGTTAAAATCCGATGTTCATGCTGCGAATATAGGATTAAGACCTTCAAAAACCTGGCATTATCCTTCTTTTAGTACATAAACTGGTACAAAAAAAGAGGGCAAGAAAGCCTGAAACGACCCGCTGCTGACGACCGACGACCGACGACCGACTCCTAACCCCACCAACAAACTTTTTGCCGCAAACCCTATTTAGTCAATTTTTTGAAGACAAAGCTGTAGAAAAATTATTAGGAGATGAGATTAAAAGTGAATATTTAAACGATGATAAAATTGGTAGATTCTTGGATGAAATTTATCAAATAGGATTGAATAGTTTATTATGGGGGAGTAAAACAAAGATGGTTAATTGTAGAAAGTGAATCAAGAAAGAAAAGTGATTGGCAAAGGCTAGAAGAAAAAATTAAAAAAGAAGAATCAAAAGCTGAAAAGTTACTCAGGAAATTAGAAAAAGAAGAATTGGAAAATCTAGCGGTCGTTCAAGATAAATTGAATCAGATAAATAAGTTGCTTAAATTAGCCTTAATTAAGGAGGTTCAAGTTATTGAAATAGTTTCAAATTCTCGGCTAAAACCGATAAATTTAAACTATTTAAAATCTGGGTTTTTATCGGTCTTTTTTCATCCCAAAATATCAAGGAGGAATAAAATTCTCTGCCTAGGGAAGAATTGAGAAGCTGTAAGTTTTTTTGAGCGGTATCTAAATCATCGAAGCTTAAAAAGTAAACAGTATCATCGAAAATAACGGGTTGATTTTGATAGGGTAATATAAGGTTAAAATTCAGTTTTTTATAAAGTCCAGAAATGGCGATTTTAAAAGGTGAGAAGCTGTAAGAACCCACACCAAATATGCAAAAGTCTGGCTGATTTTGATAAATTTTGCTCTTTCTGTCTAGAAAATAATTTTTATGATTAACTAAATATTGCCAAGTTTTTGGTGCTATATCCCGTATATTTTCTGTAGATTCACCGATAAACTTCTGAGTTACCAAAATGTATTTATTGATAACCTTTAGGCGATTTTGTGCCACATCTGAACCTTTAAGGAGAGGATAAAGATAGGTGGTTTCAAGATTAACGACTTCCTTTAAACCATTGACAAAAATTCCATTAACTAACTGCAATTCCATGACTTTTGAGCAATCATGTTTAATTCCTGAACGCCATTTTTCTTGAGGATGCTTATGATATAAATATTTTAATCTAGTAAAAGCATTTAAATCTCTGACTAGGATATTATTTTGATAACCAATGCGCTGAAATTCCCCTTCTTCAAAACTATTGAAAACATCACAAAAGTAATTGTCTGAATGAGAATCAAATTGACAAAATAGAAGACAAGCATCTACATTTGCTTGAAAATATTTTTGAGTATTGATCGGATAAATTGCCGAGTAAACGAGATTAATTTTCTGAGTATAAATATAGTTCAAAATTTTTCTAGAAACGGCTGTTTTGCAGATAATTGCCAGATAAGCTGAACGATGATTAAGACATTCAATCAATTTAATTAACATCCATTCTGAAATATCAAAGTTACTTTTTCCTGTGATAGCATCTAAACCCTGATAACCTTGAAAGTTACTTTTTTGCGGTAAATTTTTTCCGTTAATAAGTCCTTGTTTTGAGTTGGTTATCCAAGGCAAATTCCCCAAGAATAAAATATTCTCTTTCCATGCTTGAGTCAGAGAATACCAGTCACAATCAAAAAAATTCTTCTGTTCAACTTGTATTCTTTTATCTTGGCATATTTGCCGATCTTGATTAATCTGAGTGATATAATTAGGATTAATTTCAAAGCCGAGGATTTTTTCAGTTTGTTTAAAGGTAAGTGCTGCTGCTTTTAAAAAGTTACCTATACCACAAGTTGGCTCAATAATAACATCGGGGTTAACATGAATTTGCCATAATTTTTGACAAATCTTTTCGGTTAACTCCGGGGGAGTTTGAAAGTCTCCATATTCAATTTTAACCTGAGAAGCTTGCATCACTAATTCTCTCTATAAATGGCTATTAATCCTTCTTCTTGACCGGCAAGATCGATTACCCTAGTATATTGTAATCTCCATTGTAAGGCATTAGAAATAGTTAAAAAACCTTGCCCCAGGGGATGAACAAGAATTTCATCAGCTATATTGGCCGCTTCCATTTCATCAACAGGTAAGTTTTTCTCTAAAATAAAAGCAATTAAATCATCTTTGTTTCCCTGATTGTTTAAGATGTTGCGGATACCACAAGTCATCTGGAAATCGGCTGTTCTTTCGGCACTGACAAAAATTGTCCTGATAATTCTTAAACTGGCAGTACGATTTAGGCTATCATCTAACTTTTCATAAACAAAAATAATTAAGGAATATCCCAGTCCAAAAATTTAGAGTGAAGATTCTTGATGTTGAGATTCCAAAGCTGAGAAGACAGCTGCCTCGTCACATAACAATTCTTGGGTCAATCTTGCCATAGATCATACAGGGTTTAAAATCAACTCTAGCAGCAAAATTTATCTAAGTAACTAAGCAAAATTAATATCGAATCTGTTTGACTTTCTGTTCTTTGTGCCTCTGTGGTTGCTCCCGAACCCTTCTGGGATAACCCGATAGAAAAGTGTATGTTAGGCTAGATTTAACTGGACTACTCGACTACTGCACGACAAGAATATCGATCGATCCGGTCTAAATTTTTAATTCCTGTAACTAATCCCTCGATACTATCAGGGTTTCATTTCGTGGCCTGGAAAAAGGACTGCTGGTGAAATCCCCAAGCTTTAGCGAGGAGCGAGGTGGGAAATGCTTGGACTTGCTGGTTATAAGCTTGTACCGCCTGATTGTATCGCATCCGTTCCACCGCTAGGCGGTTCTCCGTGCCTGCCATTTCGTACTGGAGGTTGATATACAGTTGGCTAGACTGTAACTGCGGATTCGTTGCGGCATACTGGTGGAAACGTGCGATCGCCTGATCGATTTTGGCAATAGCAGCGGCTTTTTGTGCGGGGGTTAGTGCTTGCAAATAGGACTGACGGGATTGCACCAGCAAGGTGACTAAGGCTTTTTCCTGTTGAGCAGATGCTTGTGTGACGCTGACGAGATTGGGGATGAGATCCGCACGCCGCTGGATTTGGTTTTCCACTTGCGCCCAGGCTGCATTTACTCTTGAGGCAGAACTCACCAGGGTATTATATGTCCACATTCCCGAAAGCGCAATCACCCCTATTATACCTACCCCCACAGATAGCAATCTCTGGCGTTGTTGTGTCGCCTTCTTCTGTCGCTCTAACTTTTGCTGGCGTTGCCTCTGAACTTCCCGAATCGCTTGTTGGATAAATTCAGCCGGAATCCGCACTTCTTTTGCAGCCTCTACTAATTCCGACTCGGCGAAGCTCTGCGTGTAATCAGCATAGTATCGCGAGGCAAGTTCTAGCACCTCTGGCACAATTTCTTCAGGAATGCGAATTTCTTTGTCGTTCATGGCTAATCTTAGAAAATTTCCCAGAGATTCACTGTGTTTGATCACAAACAGCCATTACCAACTGTCCCCAGCACCACCGCCGCCGCTATCTCCACCACCAAAACTACTGCCGCCGCTATCTCCGCCACCAAAACTACTGCCACCACTATCTCCGCCACTAAAACTACTGCCGCCGCTATCTCCACCACTAAAACTACTGCCGCCGCTAATTAGATAGAGGCTAATCCTATATATCAGGTAAAAAATAACCGAACCCAACCACAGAGCAACTAACCACATCCAGAAATGTTGTACTCCTCGGCTATCATTCTGGGGGGTATCTTGAGTCAACTCTTTACTCAAGGATGGTTCTAAGGAGACAATTATGGCTCTTGTCCCCGCCAAAGTCCCGCCATCAAAATCTTTTTGCCGGAAGCGCGGCGTTATCTGTGTCTCGATAATATTGCCAACTTTCCCATCGGGTAAAATCCCCTCTACTCCATATCCTGTCTCAATTTCTACGCGGCGGTCTTTGACTGAAATCAAAAATAGCACGCCGTTATCTTGACCTTTTTTGCCAATTTTCCAATAGTTGAAAAGGTTGGTCGTAAACTCTTTAGGAGAGGCGGCGGGAGCAGTTTCCGGTACAGTTACCACTGCTATTTCCGCTCCGTTTTTGGCTTCTAACCGAGCGATCATCTGGTTCAGTTGGGTTTCTGTTTCCGGTTGAAGAATCTCGGCTTTATCTGTCACCCATCCCCCGGAAACTTGTCGAGGATTGGGTACTTCTTGAACCGTCAGAGCTAGGCCAGGACAAGGAACTAGGAAAAAAGCTACGCAGAGCGAACCTAGCCAAATAACTGGATGAGATTTAACTACTAAAGCTTTCATGACTTTAACCCCCAGTAAATAAAGATTTGTGCCTTTCTGTTGCTGTATGTGACAGAAAGGCACTCTCGAACCATATCGCTGCTTCTATTATATTAGACTCCAGCTAAAAACCCTGCTCCCTCACTGACAAAAAATTTCTTCAAACCAATTAATAGCTCGATTTGCCAAAGCTTCTAGGGAATATTTTTGCTCCACTACTGCACGACAAAAATATCGATCGATCCGGTCTAAATTTTTAATTCCTGTAACTAATCCCTCGATACTATCGGGTTCAACTAAAAAACCAGTTTTTCCATCTTCGATAATTTCTACCGGACCACCGCGACGATAGGCAACTACGGGAACACCACAGGCTAAAGCTTCAATAGCCACGTTACCAAAAGCCTCAACCCAGCGCGGGGTCATCAACAGGCCAAAACAGTCGCCTAGCTCTTTTTGTAGGCTCTCAGTGGGCAAAAACCCGCGATAATCGACTAAATCGAAACTGTAGGTATCCTGTAAATTTTGCCAGTAGAGAGGATCGGAAATATGACCGAAAACCCGTAAAGGGACACCTAACTGTTGACAAGCTGCGATCGCATCTTCTAAAGCTTTTTCTGGGGCAATCCGTCCCACCCAGGCTAGACAGGGGGAGGAATCGGCCCGAAACTGATACAAAGATAGGTCTAAACCATTAGCCAAACAGCGATAGGGGGGAGAGAGGGAGAAAGTTTCCGCTTGGGCGAGGGTGTGAAAAGCCAGTAAATGGGGAAAATTGCTGTAGGTTTTTTCAATAATATGATCCATCGCCAAAGAAACGGAAGCCATGCTGACTAAATGGGCGACGGGAGTGGCAAAAAAAGGAGTGAGATAAAAAGGGAGCCAATCGTAGGCAAAATTAATAATTAAATCGTACTGATTTTGTATCTGTTGGGCGTAGTGCCACATATTGGCCAAAACGGCATTTTCGGGCATTAAAATCGGGGCTTCCCTGCCTTGACTTTGGGCGGGAATCTGGGCATTTCCTGCTATAGTGATTAAGGGAATATCATGCAACTGCGAGGCTTCTGGAGCCACTACCCGCACCAGATAGCCTTGCCTGGTCAGAGTGCGAGCGAGATTATAAAGAGTTAATTCTACGCCACCGCCGCCCCCCGAACCCAAAAATCCCACGGGGGTGGAGATAAATAACAGTTTTCGACTCAATTTTGCACCTCTGTGGGTGTGGTTTCAGTGAAGGAAGTATCCTGTACGTCATCATCTTCCGGTTCACCAGTGGTTTCTAGGGGAGCAATATCTAAACGGGGCGGTAATTGCAGATTTAACTGTCTAATTGCCCAGCGTGCTGTTTCTTGCACTTCTTCATCGGAATCATCGAGGGCATGACAAATTAATTGACTGATCTGAGACATGATATCGTAGAGTCTGGTTAAATCCCGAATGGCATTTTTCCGCACCTGTGGATTTTTATCCTGGAGAGAGATAGCCAAAGCTTGGTTCATCGGTCGCAGGGAGCGGGTACAGATTTGAGCGAGGGCTTCTAGGGTTAAACTGCGTTCGTAGGAATCCCCATCCACCATACTATCGACTAAAGGCTGCATTGCCCTAGAATCAGACATCTGTGCTAGTTTCCAAACCGCCCTTCTACGGGTACGGGGATCGTCATCGCGCAGACTTTCAATCAAACTCAGGATTAAGTCGGCGTTCGGAATACGGGAGGTAGCTTGTACGGGCAAAGAAGAAGCGAAATCATCCTCCCAATTGTCATTAATCTCACTGCTGGTTTTGGTGTCCGCACCGAAGGAATTGCCATTGCCCTCAAAAGAGTTGTCGGGTGGGTTTTTAGGATTGACGTAAGTTGTCTTTTTGCGCGGTTTTGAGGCTTTGCCCTTGGGACGATATTGAAAGAAAAGCGATAGTAAAGCTGCCAATAAAGCGATGGATAACAGAGCCGAGCCAGCAATTAACGGTATTGGTGAAGTCTCATTTCCGGCGGCTGCGTTGGCGGCCGCGGCGTTTTGACCTAGATACTTCTGGGTATTAGCGATCGCATTTTGAGCAAATGTATCGTTCGGACGTTGTGCCAGAGCTTGTTGAAATTTTTCTAAGGCGAGTTGGTAATTTCTTTGGGCTGTAGCTTCGTAACCAGCTTTCATCAACTGATCGTAAGTGGCGACAGTCTGGGGTTGCTCTAACCTAGGTGGAGTTTGAGCGTTAGCCGTGGGTAAAGTCTGGAAATTATGACCCCAACTGCTCACACCGATAGCTAACAAAAATAGGAAATTGGGTTTGATCATAGAATTAATGTAACTGTTTAGGGGGGGGGGGTAAAAGTTATGATAGCCTAAAAGCCATAAATGAAAAGCACTGAACTCCAGAGATGGGTCATAGACCGCGATGATTGGGAAAAGCCCTCGGTGAGCGTGGGGCGAATAGTACGGCTCCTAGGAGCGAGGATAGAGTCCACTGTTTAGAGCTTAGGGATTATCTGTGAAAAACTGGCTTAATTAAGCTTGCACAGGCGTTTTGCGCCATGTTCGACCTTGAATAGTCGTGTGGAATTGCCAATTAGCTACGGTTTCTGGATAATCGCCCCGATAGTGACCGCCTCGGCTTTCTGCTCGTAATAAGGCACTTTCCAGAATTAAGTCGGCGATGTCTAGAAGATTTAATGTCTCGATCGCTATTCTTATTTCTAACTGCACCGAGGGACACAAAAATAATTGTCCTTTGTCGGGAAGAAGATTCTGGAGAAATTGGCCCATCTTTAAGGAATGTAACTGTTGTTTCCACTGTTGCACCCGTAGGATAGCAATTTCTAACTCATTTTGAAATCGGCAAATTCCCGCATTTTCCCACATTAAAATCGGTAATTCTCTCCGTACTTTTTGCCAGTCTTCCTGTTCTTCCTGCCAGTTTTCCGCAATTTCTAAGGATTTTTCCCGTCTTTCTCCAATAAAGGTTTCTGGCTCCAGACCTATTTCAGCCAAACTTGCCGCAAAGACAATACATTCTAAGAGAGAATTACTGGCTAAACGATTGGCCCCGTGGACACCTGTACTAGCGGCTTCGCCGATCGCATACAAACCGGGTAGGGAAGTGCGGGCGTTTAAATCTGTGGCCACTCCTCCCATCCAATAGTGAGCGGCGGGGGCGACTGGAATCACATCCTCAAGCACATTAATGCCCCATTTTTGACAGATGCGGATAATATTGGGGAAACGATAACGCAGACGCTCCGGTTCGATTGGTCTTAAATCTAGATATACTTTGGCATGGGCGGGATCGTCGGAGGTTTTTTGCAAATGGCTAAAAATCGCCCGACTCACCACATCCCGGGGGGCCAATTCTCCTGCCGGATGGTAATCGAAGGCAAAACGCCGCCCCTGAGCATCAATTAAATGCGCTCCTTCGCCGCGCACCGCTTCACTAATTAAAAACCGCGGTGCCCCCGGCACAGTCAAAGCGGTGGGGTGAAACTGAAAAAATTCCGGGTCGCGAATCACTGCCCCAGCACGCCAAGCCAGGGCGACTCCATCCCCGGTGCTAACGGCGGGATTAGTGGTTTGGGCGTAGACTTGACCGCCGCCTCCCGTAGCCAGAATGACTGCTTGCGCTCGCAGCCAACAGAGATGATCTTGATGGAGTAAACAAATACCTTGACAGCGTTGCCCTTCCGGGTCAAGCCAGAGTTTCAGCGCGATCGCTTGGGGAATAATGGTAATATTGGGGCGTTCGACCACTTTTTCCATCAGGGTACTGACGATCGCTCTCCCCGTGCGATCAGCGGCGTGCAGCACCCTGGCCTGGGAGTGGGCAGCCTCAAGAGTACGGGCTAAGTCGTCTCCGGAGCGATCAAAACTAACTCCTAACCGCAGCAAATCAGCGATCGCTTGGGGGGCTTTCTCGACTAAAAACTGCACGGCATAGCGATCGCATAAGCCTGCTCCAGCTTTCAGGGTATCTTCTAAATGGAAAACGGGGGCATCCTCAGGGGACGTGGCCGCCGCAATTCCCCCCTGCGCCCAATCACTAGCCCCGGTTTTTAAATCTTCTTTGGTAATTAAACCCACCTTTAAGTTAGGAGGTAAACACAGCGCGGCATACAATCCCGCCGCTCCCGATCCCACCACTAACACATCTTGATAACTCGGCAGTTGCGAGGAAACGACCATTGAGGGATGAATTGATAAATTCTATTCATTCTAGCATTCCATTTCTCTATAGCTCTGGCAAAAATCGCCAGTCTTTCCCTTGGGGCAGTATGCCAGATTCTTTCTTTTGCCTCTTGCCTTCAGAAGCTGATCACTGAAAAAGGTGAGCGATCGCCCACCTAGAAATTTTTTTAAAACCGTAATTAACTAGATTTAGTAAACTCCGGGGTTAAAACGGTCATCACCCTCGATAAATTCTTTAGAAGGCTCAGTAACGGTAAATTTCTCCAGATTAGCCTGTAAACGCTCTTTTTGAGTATCCGAGAGTCCGGGGATATTGAGGACATCTTCCACTTCTTCGTAGGGGGCGTTTTTGATGATTTTACCGGCTAAATTGGGATAGAACCCTCTCAAGTCCCGGAAATCGCGAATATCACTGTTATTGAGGTCGATTTTCGCCCCAAATTCTGTGGTTAGTTTGGCATCGGCCGCATTTAAGACCGCCACGGGATGAGAGGGAAGGGTGATCGAGGTAAGATTGAGAGCTTGAGCGGGAACTTTGCCCCAAAAACTCCCGATAATCAAGGCAATTACCGCCAGCAGACGAACAAGATTCTTCATTGCAGTTGTGGTCTCCTAAAACCAAGGCAAATTAACGATCAGGACAAGAAATTAAGCCGTCAGCTTTCCGACTAGGCATAGGGTGGGTAGTTGAGATTTGCCACCGCAGCCTAGCTATTAGCTGAACGCTGATAGCTAGTTAAAAAAGTTATATCATGCCATTAGACCAGATCTTGACACTCTCCGCACTTTTCGGGCGGAGATTCTTGGGCTGAATCTTGCCTCTACTAGCAAAGCTAATTTTGGTCTTACAGTTTCATGTCTAGTCAGACTACACCTATAAGGCAAGCACTCTCAAAGACTACTCCCCAAGCGTAAATTTCTGTGTGTCCCACAGTATTTAATTGTTTGGCGTTCTGACAGTTTGGACTTAATTAAACACCATTGACTGTTAGAAATTTTGAGATGACGGAGTAGGACATTTAACTTGTTTCCTCACGTTCTCACGGTCAGCAACCTACGAGCATTCTAGCACAAAGTCGTCCTAAAAGGACGGGGTTTTCAACCCAAATTTCCGATAACCCATTTGGCCGTACTAGGGGAAGGATTTTGGGGGTTGGGTGATGGGGGAGCCGGGAGATCAGTGAACTGATAACTCAAATCTGATCCCTGATCCCTGAAAAGGCTGATGGCTAATGCAATTATTACAAATCCCTAAAATTATCAATGAAGAACAGCACTCCTATGGCATCATGGACTGTTGCTTGTCTTGAAATATCTATAAGGAAGACACAATTATGGCTCTCCAATTGGGTGATATCGTTCCAGATTTTACACAAGATTCTAGTGAAGGTCTGATTTCTTTTCATCAGTGGGTAGGAGATAGCTGGGTAGTGCTGTTCTCGCACCCGGCTGATTACACTCCCGTTTGTACCACGGAATTAGGTACGGTGGCTAGTCTTAAGTCAGAATTTGAGCGACGTAATGTGAAAGTGATCGCTTTGAGTGTCGATAGTGCCGAATCCCATCGGGGTTGGATTAATGACATCAACGAAACTCAAAACACTACCGTTAACTATCCGATTATCGCCGATGGCGATCGCAAAGTGTCGGCTCTCTACGGCATGATTCACCCCAATTCCCTCAACAATCTCACGGTACGTTCGGTGTTTATTATCGATCCCAACAAAAAATTACGTTTAACCATTACCTATCCTGCCAGCACGGGACGCAATTTTAACGAGATCCTGCGCGTGATCGACTCCCTGCAGCTCACCGATAACTATCAAGTGGCTACCCCCGCTAACTGGACCGACGGCGGCGATTGTGTGGTGGTTCCCTCTATTCCCACTGAAGAAGCTCGTAGCAAATTCCCCAAAGGAGTTGAAGAAATCAAACCCTATCTACGCATGACTCCCCAACCTAATAAGTAATTAGTGATTGGTAATCGGTGAACCAGATCCTGGAAAACTGGCAATCCGAAAACCATAAAGTCGTCAGGGAGGGTTAGCCATCCGTTTTAACGGATGCTACCCCTGGCAACAGGGGATTTATCTCCCTCTATCATTTATTGGTTTGATTGTCAATATATTTTTTCATAGTTTCCCTAGATGTGTTACCGGCAGTAGTGCCGAAAAGCGATTTCTTGGCTGGGTTAAAGACAATTCATTGACATCTATCTTAAACATAAGTTAAATTAATATTTAACAAAAATCGGCTTAAGGCTAAAAAAACAATTAACATTATGGCTCCAAATGCTTAGTAGTGGTTAGTTTAGCTAGATTGTAGATCGATGAAATTATCTAGAGATCGAGCAAGGAGCGTCAAGAATTCCGGGTTAGATCTATAAGTAAATTTTATTTTAAGTTTATTTAAGACTGTCATTACTAATGCAAGGCTGAGTCAGGCAGATTTTCCCGTAGTATCAAAAATGAAACTCGCTCCAATCGTTCAATCTGACTACGAGCGAGAGGCAATTGTAAAGACTGCCGCTTTCACTAGCATTTAATTAAGAGGAACAACCGATGGCAACTTATAAAGTCACCCTAAAAACACCCGATGGCGATCATACAATTGAGGTTCCCGATGATGAGTACATTCTCGATGTAGCCGAAGAAGCAGGACTGGACTTACCTTATTCCTGCCGCGCAGGAGCTTGCTCCACCTGTGCAGGTAAAATTGAATCTGGTAGCGTTGATCAATCCGATCAATCCTTCTTAGATGACGATCAAATTGAAGCGGGTTATGTCCTCACCTGCGTCGCCTATCCTACCTCTGACTGTGTGATCCTCACCCACAAGGAAGAAGAAGCTTTGAAGTAATCTTCAAGATTATCAGAAAATTCCCGTTAAAGCCATGGCTTTAACGGGAGTTATTTTATGGCTCAAAAATTTTTTCCCTAAACACTTGTGTGTTTTAGCTAAGGGTGCTATGATTGTTAATCGTGGAATTAATGGGTCGGTGCCCGAGTGGTTAATGGGGGCGGACTGTAAATCCGTTGGCTACGCCTACGCTGGTTCGAATCCGGCCCGGCCCACCACGATCAATGCCCGTGTAGCTCAGTGGTAGAGCACACCCTTGGTAAGGGTGAGGTCATGAGTTCAATCCTCATCACGGGCTTTCTCTTCCCTGCTCATTCTCGATAAACCGTTGGCGGATGAGATTGAGTAAGTCTTCAGCAGTATTGCGTTAACAGAAGTTCTCCCCTAGGGCAATTAGTCCTCGATCGCTTAAAATAGTCAAAATTACCTTATTTGTTGGCTCATGTCTCCCCTGGACAACATCGCTAAACTGTCTCACCTCACCCGCAGAGATGTTCAGAAAAATTGG
Source organism: Microcystis flos-aquae FACHB-1344 (assembly GCF_014698375.1). Taxonomy (NCBI): domain Bacteria; kingdom Bacillati; phylum Cyanobacteriota; class Cyanophyceae; order Chroococcales; family Microcystaceae; genus Microcystis; species Microcystis flos-aquae. The sequence goes on from NZ_JACJSW010000188.1 coordinate 17,403, forward strand.
TTTATCGCTACAGCAGCGGGAAAACCAATTCAACCCGTCACCCTCAATGAAAAACAATACATTATTTGGCCTGCCGGCAGACAAATTCAATATCTAACTCAAAAAATTATTGTCCCCGAACATTTAGCCGGTTATCCTTTAGAGGGAATGGAACTGAGATTAATCTTAACTTGGTGGGCGGAAGATGTCAAAATTTATGTTAATAATCAATTTATCCAAGCAGGAGACCTCTTTGATTCTTCCACCCGCATTTTACTTTCTAACTCGGTCTCTACTGGTCAAGAAATCCTTGTTACTCTGCGTTTAGTCAGTCCCAATCATGATATTGGTGGTTTGATGAAATCGCAGTTAATCTATGAATATAGCCAAGCGATCGATCCTAGTTTTGTCGCTGATGAATTAACCATTCTCCATAATTATCTGCAAACTTTTTATCCTGAAAAATTAGCGGCTTTTACCGCTACTCTCGATAATATTGACTGGGATAATGTCACCAACAAAGATAAATTTAATCGCTCCCTAGAATCAATTCGTCAATCCCTGCAAACCCTCGCTAAACCTCTCAAAGAACGCAGTTTTCATCTTCTCGGCCACGCACATTTGGATCTGGCTTGGTTGTGGCCGTTGGCAGAAACTTGGCAAGTGGCAAAAAACACTTTTCTCTCGGTTTTAAACCTGCAAAAAGATTTTTCTGCCCTCATATTTGGTCATTCTAGCCCCCTAATTTACGACTGGATAGAAAAACATCATCCTGACCTGTTTCAAGCAATTCTAGAGGCATATAAAGGGCAATCTTGGGAACTTTTGGGCGCGATGTGGGTAGAACCAGAAGTCAATTTGATCTCCGGAGAATCCCTATTTCGACAACTACTTTATGGACAAAAATATTTTCAAGAAAAATTTGGACAAATCACTGAAACTGCTTGGCTGCCGGATACCTTTGGGTTTCCCTACCAATTGCCGCAAATTCTTCAATCCTTTGGCATCAAATATTTTGTAACCGGGAAACTACATTGGAATGATACGACTAAATTTCCCCACGGTTTTTTCTGGTGGCAATCTCCCGATGGCAGTAAAATTCTTTCCCTAATGTCTCCTCCTAATGTTGCCGGAGTTATGGATACTAACCCAATTATTATGACCGATCATGCTCTCAATTGGGAACGGCAAACCGGCTTAAAAGATATTTTTTGGCTGCCAGGTGTTGGCGACCATGGCGGCGGTCCGACTCGTGATATGTTAGAGGTGGCCCAACGTTGGCAAAAATCTCCTTTTTTTCCCCAGTTAAAATTTAGCCAAGCAACAACTTATCTGAACAGTCTGGAGACAAGTAATCTCCCTATCTGGGATGATGAATTATATCTAGAATTCCATCGCGGTTGTTATACTACCCACGCTGACCAAAAGGCCTATAATCGTTACTGTGAAATCCTCTTGTATCAAGGAGAATTATGGTCTTCTCTGGCTAATATCTTACTAGAGATTCCCTATCCGAAAGTTGAGATAGAATCGGCATGGAAAAAGGTTTTATTAAATCAGTTTCATGATATACTGCCCGGTACTTCTATACCCGAAGTCTTTAGGGATGCCAATCAGTTATGGCAGCAAGTTATCACCACAGGTGAAGCAATTTTAGATCAAGCTTTACAAGCAATTGCCACTCAAATTAATTTACCTAATCCCCCCCATCCTCAAGCAAAACCTTTTCTAGTTTTTAATTCTCTTAACTGGGAAAGATCCCAGGTTATCTCTTTAGCTGTAGAATCTGTAAATTGCTCGGTTTATGACTTAAATAATTGTCTCTGTCCTTCGCAATTATCCCACGACAATCAACTGTTATTTATCGCTGAAAATATTCCTGCTGTGGGTTATAAGTTATTTTGGTTAGTTCCCAATCAGCAAGCAACCGAGAAAAATTTAACTAACTGCCAATTTATTTTAGATAATGGCTTGCTTAAAGTTACTATTAACTCGGAAACGGGGGATATAGATAGTATATTTGATATAATTAATCAAAAAGAAATCCTGCAAGCTGCGGGGAACCAATTACAGGGATTTAAAGATCAAGGACAATATTGGGACGCTTGGAATATCGATCCGAATTATCAACAATATCCCTTACCTAAAACAGTATTAAAATCGATCGAATGCTTAGAATGTGGTGCCTTGCGCTGGCAGATTCGCGTGATCAGAAGTTTAGCTGATTCGGAATTTTGTCAAGATTATATCTTAGAAAAAGATTCTCCTATTCTCCAGATTAAAACTATTGTTAATTGGCAGCAAGAACATACTTTAGTAAAAACCGCTTTTCCTCTCACCCTAAACAGCGATTTTACCACCTATGAAATTGCCTGTGGTGCGATCGAGCGTTCCCACGAACCAGAATCACCAAAATGGGAAGTTTACGGTCATAAATGGGCGGATTTAACCGATACAGAGGCAAACTACGGGGTGAGTCTTTTAAATAATAATAAATATGGCTATGATGCTACTAACCGGCAACTGCGATTAACTCTGTTGAGAAGTCCCCGATGGCCCGATCCCGAGGCGGATCTGGGGAAACAAGAATTTACCTATGCAATATATCCCCATCAAGGTAACTGGAAAACGGCGAAAACTGTCCATCACGCTTGGCAGTTAAACTTACCTGTCACCGTTGTTTTTATTACTAATTCTTCTCAATCAAACCAGTTGCCACCCGTGGCACAATGGTTAAAATTCTCGGCCGATAACTTAATTTTAATGAGTTTAAAACAAAGTGAAACATCCTTTCGGGGTTGGGTAATGCGCGTTTATGAATGTCAGGGAGAAAACGCTGTTATTGATTGGCAAAATCAATTACAATTAACAATAAAAGAATCGATCGACGGTTTAGAAAGAGCGATCGATCCTGTTGAGCAACTTTCTCCTTGGCAGATAGCCACATGGTTATTAAAGAATTAATCTTCGTGATCTTCAAAAGGATCGCTTAATTCGGCAGCTGGCGGTCCAAAAGCGGTATAAAGAGCTAAAACGGTAATCCCCACCAAAGCGGCAGCGATCGAAATACCCAAAATTGTTGCAGTTTCCATAAAATAAAATTTGCTTAGATACAGTCTGTATCTTATCTTAACAAAATATAACCGATCTCGCCGTCGATAGCGATCGCTAATCTGGCCAGTTGCATTGCTGTTATCTCATGCCCGATAATGCTGAAAGGATCGACTCAATAGCGATCAAACTAAACTAGAAGAATTATTATGAAGAAACTCCTACAGGGACTAGAAAGGTTCCAGAGTGGTTATTTTGATGAACATCGGCAATTATTTGAGCAACTCTCCCACGGACAAAAACCGAGAATCCTGTTTATCACCTGTTCCGATTCCAGGATCGATCCTAACCTAATTACCCAAGCGGAGGTGGGGGAATTATTCGTAATTCGTAATGCGGGGAATATAATTCCTCCCTACGGAGCAACCAATGGTGGTGAAGGTGCATCTATAGAATATGCTATCAACGCTCTCGGCATCGAGCAAGTGATTATCTGCGGTCACTCCCATTGTGGAGCGATGAAAGGTTTGTTAAAATTGCAAAGTCTGGCCGATGAAATGCCTTTAGTTTACGATTGGTTAAAGCAAGCAGAAGCTACTCGACGTTTAGTTAAGGATAATTACAAAGAACTAGAAGGAGAAGAACTGATCGAGGTGACAGTAGCAGAAAATGTTCTCAACCAGTTAAGTAATTTGCAAAGCTATCCAATTATTCGTTCCCGATTACATCAGGGTAAATTGTCCCTACACGGTTGGATTTTTCGGATTGAAACCGGCGAAATTTTAGCCTATGATCCCATCCTACACGATTTTGTCGCTCCCCATAGTAAAATTACCCATCCCGAAGCAGCAGACAATTTACCCTCTAGTCGTCATCTTCCCAATAGTCATCCCTTCAAGATTTCTGAGGATTATATCCGGACTAATGCGGACGTAAAAAAAGCGACTCCTGCGGTTAATACTGTGGCGAAAAAGAATGGCTCCTCAACCCAAAAACCGGGCTATAATTATTTAGACCCCTCCCAAGCTGATCGCATTTATCGCGGTTCGAGAAGTTAATTAGGGATTAGAGAAATTCTCTAGAGATGTGCTTATTACCGTCTCTAGAGTGGCAGTTAAGGGCAAGAGCCTTCCCGGTTGATAATGACCGTAATCCGGGACAATCAGCCTAACATCTGGTGACAGCATCGGCAAGTCAGCAACGCTCAGTGTTAGGAAAGCTAATAGCTATTGCTTTTTACTCAAAAAATATGGTATGATGGAAAACTGTCAGTTTTACGAAAGCCGATGAAAACGGAAGAGATTATCAAATCAATCGAAGCCGAGTATCTCAAGAGCGATCTGCCCATTATCCATGTCGGTGACACGATCCGGGTAGGGGTGCGAATCGTTGAAGGAGATAAAGAGCGGATTCAGCCCTACGAGGGCATTGTCATCGCCAAACGCCATGGCGGTATCAACGAAACGATTACAGTACGCAAAGTCTTCCAGGGTGTGGGAGTAGAAAGAGTCTTCCTGCTCCACTCGCCGCGGGTTGCCAGTATCAAGATCATCCGTCGTGGTAAAGTACGTCGGGCGAAACTCTACTATCTGCGCGATCGGGTTGGCAAAGCCACCAGGGTACAAGAACGTTTCGATCGCCCTCTCTAAAAATTTTCCGGCGACAGCCTAACCAAGAAAGTTGCTCAATCGCCAACAACTACGCTATAATAAATAAAGGCCTTAAAAAAGCCAAATAGTTTAGCGAATGGGCGCTCTTAGTTCAGTTGGTAGAACGCAGGTCTCCAAAACCTGATGTCGGGGGTTCAAGTCCTCCAGGGCGCGTTTGGTAATCACCAAGCCGATAACTGCAAAGGACATGATCTAAATGTCTGGGGGTTAGTGTGGGTTGTCCGGTGAAAATGATAAGTTAAGGATAGCTTGAGTATCATTTTAAGGAGTAGCGATCGTGGCCAAAAAAGAAACCCTAGAAAAAGACACGAGCGACAAGAAAGAGGGAAGCTCCTTTCAGGTCAAGGAATTCGTCAATGAAAGCAAAGAAGAACTCGCCAAAGTCGTCTGGCCTTCCCGTCAGCAACTTTTGAGTGAATCAGCGGCCGTGATGTTAATGGTGACTTTGGTAGCCACTCTCATCTATCTGATTGATAAATTCTTTGCCTGGGGTGCGGGGAAGGTGTTCCCATGAGTCTAGAAGAAGAACAGTTTCCCGAAGAAGTCAATCTCAGCAACCTACCGAAAAAACCCCGTTGGTATGCCGTGCAGGTGGCTTCTGGTTGTGAGAAACGGGTCAAAGCTAATTTGGAACAGCGCATCCACACCCTCGATGTGGCCGATCGCATTCTGCAAGTCCAGATTCCCCAAGCGGCCACCGTCAAAGTCCGCAAGGATGGTTCACGGCAACATGGTGAGGAAAAAGTCTTCCCCGGTTATGTCCTGATCAAAATGATCATGGATGATGACGCTTGGCAGGTGGTAAAAAACACCCCCCACGTGATCAACTTTGTCGGGGCCGAACAAAAGCGCCACTACGGACGCGGCCGCGGTCACGTCACCCCGCTACCCTTGAGTATGTCAGAAGTTGATCGCATCTTCAAACAAGCTCAGATTCAAGAACCGGTCGTCAAAATCAATATGGAAGTTGGCGATCAAATCTTAGTCCTATCCGGTCCATTTAAGGACTTTGAAGGGGAAGTGATCGAAGTTAGTCCCGAGCGCGGCAAACTCAAGGCCCTGCTCTCCATTTTTGGTCGGGATACCCCGGTCGAATTGGAATTTAATCAAGTCGAAAAACAAAACTAAATCATGGCTAAAAAAGTCGTCGCAATTATTAAACTAGCTTTACCTGCTGGTAAGGCTAACCCTGCTCCTCCCGTGGGTCCTGCTTTAGGTCAACACGGGGTGAATATTATGGCGTTTTGTAAAGATTACAACGCTAAAACCGCCGATCAGGCTGGGATGATCATCCCTGTGGAAATCTCCGTTTTTGAGGATCGTAGTTTTACCTTTGTCCTCAAAACTCCCCCCGCTTCCGTTCTCATCCGCAAAGCGGCCGGTGTGGAAAGAGGTTCCAACGAACCCAACAAGAAATTTGTCGCCACCATTACCCGCGACCAATTACGGGAAATCGCCCAAACTAAAATGCCCGATCTTAACGCTAACGACATCGAAGCGGCCATGAATATTGTGGCGGGAACGGCCAGAAATATGGGTGTCAAGATCTCAGACTAAATCTTATTTCGGGGAGAAGTTAAGCTTCGTTATTACCCAAGGAGCAACAAATCAGATGGTAAAAAAAGTTTCACGACGTTTGCGAGATGCCCAGGCTAAGGTAGAAAATAAAGCCTACGAGCCATTAGAGGCACTGACATTATTAAAGGAATTAGCGACGGCGAAATTCGACGAAACCGCCGAAGCTCATATTCGTTTAGGTATCGATCCTAAATATACCGACCAACAACTGCGGACAACGGTAAGTTTACCCAAAGGAACCGGACGCACGGTGCGAGTAGCGGTCATTACTCGCGGGGAAAAGGTACAGGAAGCGAACAACGCCGGGGCCGATATCGTTGGTTCAGAAGAATTAATCGAAGAAATCGCCAAGGGAATGATGGATTTCGAGGTGTTAATTGCCACCCCCGATATGATGCCGAAAGTGGCTAAATTAGGTCGTCAACTCGGTCCGCGGGGTTTAATGCCTTCACCGAAAGGGGGAACCGTAACCACGGATTTAACGGGAGCAATCTCTGAGTTTAAAGCGGGTAAATTGGAATTCCGGGCCGATCGCACCGGGATCGTTCACGTTCAATTTGGCAAAGCTTCTTTTAGTGCCGAGGATCTGTTAGTTAATTTGAAAGCTTTACAGGAAACGGTGGACAGAAACCGTCCTTCCGGAGCCAAAGGTCGTTACTGGCGTACAGTTTATGTTTCTTCCTCCATGGGGCCATCGATTCAAGTGGATATTAGCACCCTGCGGGATCTGAAATTAGCAGAAGGTTAATACAGTTATTTTTTCTGAAAAAGCCTCCAAGGGATTGGGGGTGTTTTTTTAGCTTGATCGCCCGATTGATATAGAATCAAAAGGCTACACTCAAGATTAATCGCTTGAATTATTCTCTTGTATCTGTTCTTAGAGCCAGCGTGTGGATTGTAGATTCCCCTAATACCCGCATTTTAGCCCCTTGTGCGATCGCACTAGGTAACTTTGATGGTTTGCACCTAGGTCATCAAACCGTCCTACAGCCAATTTTTCAGGATGAACCCGCTTATCCCACCGTGGTTAGTTTTACTCCCCACCCGCGGGAATTTTTTACGGGGGAAAAATGGCAGTTATTAACTCCTCTAGGGGAAAAAGTAGAGGTTTTAGAGAATTTAGGCGTTAAACAATTAGTTTTACTGCCTTTTTCTGCTCAATTAGCTTCCCTGACACCCTTGGCTTTTATCGAACAGGTTTTAGTAGCAAAATTACAGACTAAATCGATCAGTGTTGGTCAAGATTTCCGCTTCGGTTATCGTCGTCAAGGTACAGCGGAAGATTTATTACAGATCGCCTCTCAATTTAATATTAAAGTCGAGATTGTTGGTTTGAAAAACTGTGGGACGGGTCGAATTAGTAGTTCCCTAATTCGTCAAGCTTTGGCAGCAGGAAACGTTGAGCAAGCCGGACAAATGTTAGGTCGTCCCTACAGTTTAACCGGTCGCGTGGTCATCGGGCAACAGCTGGGCAGAACATTAGGTTTTCATACCGCTAATCTACAGGTTCCCCCCGATAAATTATTGCCGCGATTCGGGGTTTATTGCGGTTGGGTGCATCTCGATGGTTCTCGCTTACCGGCAGTTATGAATATCGGTTATCGTCCCACGATCGAGGGAAAAACTATCAGTGTGGAAATCCATTTATTGGATTGGTCGGGCTATATATATGATCGCATTTTAACGATGGATTTAGTGCAATTCCTGCGACCAGAACAGAAATTTAATTCTCTCGATCGATTAAAAAATCAGATCGAGATAGACTGCGATCACTCTCGATTAATTCTAACTTCTGTAACTGACAACTGCTAATATTTTTGGTATTCTCTTTCCACTTTACCCACGGCTTTCAATAAAGGAGAATCGAGGGAATCGATCCAATCAGCTACTTCTCGCGCTAATCCTAGGGTAACAATGCCTTGAGACGGTGGTAATTGACCAGCTAACGCCTGACTTTTGATGGTTTTCAGGACAGAAATTAAACCCTCAATCCGAGTCGATCTTTCTGTTTTCGGCATCTGTTCGGCCACGGTAATAGCTTGGTCAATTGATTGAACTAATTCCCTCATGTTCGTTTCCATAATATTCTAGCGACAGGAAAGAGATGTAACCGTTATTGCTCGCCCCTCTCCCCATTGTATATTGGCATCTCGCGAGTCTTTAATAAAAGTTTGCTGACCACCACCGGGATAACAATCAGCCGGATTCTGGGGGGCGACAATTCCTTGATAAACCGTTGTTCCCGCAGGTAAAGTCACCGATATTACTTTGGTCGCTTGATTGGGAGGATTCCACTTTTGATCGAGGGCTAAATTTCTGATCACCTCCACATTGGTGGTATATTGATCCGTGGTCAGAAAACGACCTTTTTTGTAATTTTCGTCACTATAATAACGGAAAAAAGTCTGGGGTTTTTCTAGGGTAACTGCCTGACATTCACTATTGCGAAAAGTGATGGCAAGATCTGGAGGAAGGGGACAGGAAGGAGCCTGATCTTGAGCCAATATTTTCCGAGAATTGAAAGTCAAATTTTCGGGTAAACTATTGGTTAATGTACTGGCCGCAATTCCTAAAACAAGACTAAAAACGAGCGAACTGGCTTTCATCTTCACTGATTAAGAGAAATTCTTCTCGATTTTACCGTACTGAACCGACTTAAAATCTTGATTTCGCCCACTGGCAACAATTCTTAACTAATTTTCTCCCTGCTCGTCACCCTAACCCTGATTAGCTCCCTAGCAGAAAATTTCTCGCCATTGTCTGTCAACTTTCCTCGCTAGTGTGGGCAAATTAGGAAAAGAATCGTTAAGATCAAAAAAACTTAACATTAATCTTCTTGACAAAATCCCCCATTTGTACTATGAGAGACGCTATTGATATTTTGATGGAAAATTTGAGCCAGAGCATCGTCGGCCAAACCGAATCGATTCGCATTGTGCTGGTGGCTTTACTCAGTGGTGGCCACGCTCTCCTCGAAGATGTCCCCGGAGTCGGCAAAACCCTGTTAGCCAAATCCTTAGCGCGTTCAATTAACGGTCGTTTCCAACGGGTACAATGCACCCCTGACCTCCTGCCTAGTGATATCACGGGAACCACGATTTGGAACCCCAACAGTCGCGAATTTGAATTTATCCCCGGCCCCGCTTTTGCTAACGTCCTGTTGGCCGATGAAATCAACCGGGCCACCCCGCGCACCCAATCGGCACTTCTAGAAGTCATGGAAGAAAAACAAGTTACCGTCGATGGAGAAGCGCGGCCGGTCCCCCAACCCTTCTTTGTGATCGCCACCCAAAATCCGATCGAATATCAAGGCACTTTTCCGCTTCCAGAAGCGCAAATGGACCGTTTTGCCGTTTGCCTGAGTTTGGGTTATCCCAGCGCCACAGAAGAATTAAAAATGTTACAAAGACAGCATTCTCAAGAGGCGGTTAAATCCCTAGAAGCTTGTATTTCCTTAGAACAGGTGGGAGAATTGCAAAGATTAGTCAGTCTGGTCCAGGTAGCTCCTGCTTTACAGCAATATATCGTCGATTTAGTCCGCGCTACCCGTGATCACGAAGATATTAGTTTAGGAGTCAGTCCCCGGGGTTGTGTGGTTTTGCAAAAAGCAGTTCAAGCTTACGCTTTCCTCGAAGGTCGCGATTATGCTATCCCCGATGATGTTAAGTTGATTACTCCCTACGTCTTCTGCCATCGTCTGATTCCTAGTCACGGTCGTCAAGCTAAAGCTATCGTGGAAAGACTTCTGCAATCGGTGGCGATCGAGGATCGCATCTATGCTTAAATTTCAGTTATCGATGAATGGTAAGTTACAGGGTATTTCTAAATTCGGCCAAATTGGTAGAGCCGATCTATTAATTGCTAGTATTGCCTTAGCTAACTCAAGGCTGGAGTAAAAATATTTTGAACGTGCTTCTGTTTTTACTTTTTTTGACCATCTTTCCATGCCAGAACAGTAATCAAAACGGAGGAAGCAGGAAGCCCTCGCTTTTAGCGATGGGTATGTCACAAAGCTTCCCCTAAAAAATTCAACAAACGGTGAGTTTTCCCAGCGTCCCCCCTATTCTGAAAAAACTCACCAGAAGCCTTTATCTCGCCCCTCACACCTTATCGAATCGGTCTCCTATCCGAACTGTCCCGTATCGATCCATTCACTCTTGATTAGCGACCACCAATCAGTTGCCAGACCATCGAGGACGTACTTGTAGGGCAGCCAGCCGTAGCCAGCGCTTCCCCAGCCAGTCCCCCAGGAGTTGCGGATGAGCAAGGCGCCGGTGGTTTCAATGCCACCGGGGTTAGTATTCTTAATCTTGAGGTTGTCGTCGTAACCGACCGCATCAATCGCGTGACCGCCGAGAACTTTCTCGCCCCGAGTCGGGTAAGGAATCTTGCCGGTCGTGTTGGCCTGACTGATGGAACTGTAAACGGTAAAGCCAAACATTGAGGGCAGCCCATTCGCCAAGTAGGTTTTAATCTGAGTTAATAGGTTGCTCCGTGTCGTTCCTGGGGGGTCGAGGCGATAGTAAGAGATCGCTTGGAAGCTCTGGGCAAAAGCGTAGCAGAATGCCGGCGGCTCCTTGTCAAAATCGGGAGTATTGTAGGGATAGTATTCTTCTGGTGGTACGCCAAACAAGGTGAGGGCGTACATTGTTGAGCGCAAGAAGGCTCCCGTATCCCCCGTCCAGTGCAACAAGTTGCGCGTCACTTTGTAGAGAAAGAGTCTGGAAGCATCGAGGTGTTTGCCAAAAGCTCGCCGCTCAAAATACTCCACCAGTCCGACCCCGGCGTGGGCCGTACAAGAACCGATAGTTTTTTGATCCTCAATGGGGGAACACCACGGCCTCAAGTCCACGCTGGCCGGCAGCGCTGCCACCGGGGCCTCCGCTCCCACTTGGGCGAGCATCGCCTTGACCGGCAGTTGCCCCAACGCTCTTAGTCGGGGTGCGACGACCTCGGATTCTGGTGTCAGGTCGCGGATATCGGGATAGTCAGGCAACCATCCCATTGCAGGAATTATAAATGTTTCAGTCATTTTTCTTTTCCTCCTAAGTCGTTACTCACTAGCCCTTGGCTATCTGAGAAGCCTTTACTCTCGGACTTGGAGCGTGACAGTAAATCGTTCGACAATTGACGGCTCTCCCTGCCACTCTCGCCAGAGCTTAAGCTTTAGTTGGCCTATCCCAGCCCGTTGCGCTTTAAAGGTCAGGACTCTCTGACCGCCCCCGCCGACTTTCGACTCCCCGGCAGGTACATACTCAGAGGACTGCAGCTCCACTAAATCGCCCCCGCCGCCATCAAGCGCCCACTGAAAGCCGGTAGTGGGATTCTCGTCGAGGGACAGTAGCAGCAGGTCATTGACCTGCATGGTGATGGATTTGCCGTTGTCAGTGCGAGTAAGGGTTAGCATTGTATCTTGACCGTTCCCTCCTTTCGGGTTCCACTCTGTCGCCCCACAGCCCTGGGAAAAGACCGGGGAAAGCACGAGGATTAGAGTTATGACAATCGCCACGGCCCACTTAAGAGAACGATCCATTATTTTCCTCCCTCGTCTCTATAACGGCCACAGGGATTTACTCTCGTTATTGCAGTTGGGAAATCGCGCCAAGCGCAGAACAAACTGGGAAACGATCTAATTTAATTATCTCTTGCTTTGGCCACCGAGAGATGGTAGGATGGAAGATTTGTGATTTTTCTTAATAATCGCCCTCGCCCACACGCGCCTCAAATACCCTTCAGAGCAGTCCTATCCGTAATTTGAAATAACTCCTCAATGCTCCCCCATTTCGCCCCCCTAGAGGAGAGAATTGCCGCGATCAAAACCCCTAGCGGGGGAATAACAACGACTAGCAATTAAACCCAAAACTAACCACCAGAGGGTACTAACTTGGGGACGATACCAAACCGTATCAAAAAAACCGTGGGCAAGAATTCCAGCCATAGCGGCAATTGCCCCGATTAACCAAAAGCCTTGACTGTCCATTTTATCGCGTAAAAGTTTAATTTGATGGATGCCTTGGCCGATAGTTGTGACTAATAACCAGAGAAAACAGGTAAAACCAATAATTCCCGTTTCTACCATGATTTCTAATAGCACAGAATAGGCACTTAAAGCCGTGTATTTTGGTTTCATGAATAGGGGGTAAATTTTCTTAAAAGCATCATTACCCGGTCCGATGCCCAAAAGCGGATAAGTTTGAATCATGCGGATAACTGCATCCCAAACATTAATCCGAAAGTTATTACTACTATCTCCCCGGCCAGCGAAAATACTCATCACCCGAATTCGCAGCGGTTCCACCAATAAAATCGCCCCTAAAATCACCACGGCTAAACTCCCTAAAATTAAGGGTAAAAGCCAGGTTTGCCAAAATAACGGTAGATAATTTTTGAACCAATAAAATAATAGCAATAAGAAGACAATTCCTAAGACCATCAAACCAATCCAACCGCCACGACTCTCGGTAAAAAATAAACAAGCGGCATTGGCTAAAGTTAATAAAGCTGCTAAAATTTTCGGTAGCCATCCCTGCCACACAAACAAGGCTGCACCGCTAAAAGCAATACCAGGGAATAAATAACTAGCTAATAAATTAGGATTACCGAGATAACTATAAACCCTAGTATCTCCCGCTAATTCTGAGGTGGGATCGTTCCAAGTTGCTAACTGTTCCGCACCAAAAATTTGCTGACGAATGCCGTAGATGCTGACTGCTAAGGCGGTTAAAACTAAAGTAGTCAGAATCCAATTTGTTAGGCGTGGCGAGCGCATAATTCGGGCAGTAAAGGCAAAAAAGATGAGATTGACAGTTAATTTAATTAATCCTTCCAAAGCTGCGGTTTTAACGGGAGAAAAAGCCGTGGAAACCGTGGCAATTCCCCAATATAAAAGTACCAAAAGATGTATGGGTGTCACCCCGATTTTGCCTTCATCCACAAGGGTTAAGAGTAGCCAATAACCCGCTATTGCTAACAGCAAAAAACCGATTTGACTGGTGGAAAAAAACGGCGCGGTGGCGATAAGGAGAGAGATTAACAGCGCACCCATCAGTTCTGTCCACTCCACAAACCGGCTACCCTGTCGCCATTGACTAAAAAGGCCGACGAAACGATGCAGATAGCTATATTTTGACCAAGAAGCGGGGGAAAAGTTCAGTAAGGTGATTTGTTTCCAAAAAGCATTCATAGGGTTTTTAGTTGCGGTTGTCACCGGCAAACTTTGATTAAGATACCGATTGTATCTTAATTGTTGACTCTTGGGAGCCAAAAGAGTTTCAGTCTGGTGTCTTAGGACAGCTTCACACAGTCAAAACCTAATAGCATAACCAGTCTAAGCATGGGGTGAACGTAAAGCTTGACCTAAACGAGTTAAGCCTTGGGAACAGTCAAAACGATCAAGATGTACTTCAATAAATGATAGGCGATCGATGTTACTCTGGGCAATTGATAAAGCCTTTTCTAATTCCCCTTCTGTCCTGACTTGACAACTCCAACTTTCCCCGTTAAATACTGCTGGTAATTGGTGATATTTCCACGGTTGTAGATCATTATAAATATTATCCTGAATTACCCGCTCGATCGTGTAACCATCGTTATTAATTAAAAAGATAATTGGATTGAGATGGTGACGGATAATTGTCGAAAGTTCTTGGGCAGTCATTTGAAAAGCACCATCACCCACAAAGACGATAGGACGAGTATTTGGTGCGGCAAAAGCTACTCCTAAACAGGCGGGAATTGAATAACCAATGGATAGATAAAATGCTTGACCGATAAAGTCGGTTTTTTGGGGCATTAATAAATCAATTGTGGCAATAATTGCGTCCCCTGTATCAGAAATAACAAAAGATTCTTGAGCGATAAAATGATTCATTCGCTCATAAAAACGAGCATTAGTTAATTTTTGCTCTGCCACGGGGATGAATTCTAAATCCTTCAATTCGGCTGCGGGTTTAATCTCTAGTGTAGCCGCTTCTTTGTGACTTAGCTTATCAATTAAACCATCGATAAAATCCCCTAGTAATACTGGTTGATAGAAGTGATGTTTAATTTTTATCTTCTCGGAATTGGCATTAATCAAATTATTGGGATTTAAATTAGCCGTAAATCCGCCTAAATTCATATCGGACATGATCGCCCCTAAACAGAGGACACAATCGGCATTTTCCACCCGTTGACTAACGTATTCGCGACTTAATGCCCCCACATAAGTGCCGATAAATTGCGGCTGCATTTCCGAAATTGACGACTTACCTAAAATAGTGGTAGCTAAGGGATAACCCGTTACTTCTAAAAGTTTCAGCAACTTATCTTGGAGTTTAAACCGATGGAATTCTACCCCCGCTAAAATAATTGGTTTTTCCGCTTTTTCTAATAAAAAAACCGCTTCTTCAATGGCTTCTTCTAAAGCGGCGGCATCCGTGAGATTATCGGTTAAATAAATTGGATTTTCTGAGGGGATACAGGGACGATAGACCAGATCCCGGGGAATTTCGATATACACGGGACGTTTGTGATGCAAACAAGCGGCTAAAGTTTGATCGATTTGACTGGCTGCTTGGGCGGAATTAGTGAGAATAACCGAGGCAACCGTGACTTTTTCCATGATGGACAATTGCAGATTATAATCGCCCGTGGTGTGGTGTAATAATAAATTATCCCGGCGAATCGATCGATCGGAAGCCCCACTAATTACCACCAGGGGAACTCTTTCAGCGTAAGCACCGACCACAGCATTAACCAGGCTAAATCCCCCGACTCCGTAGGTGACACAGACAGCGCCCATCCCTTTGACTCGCGCGTAGGCATCGGCGGCATAACCCGCGTTAAGCTCATTACAGGTACAAACTAATTCGATCGGACTTTCCACCAAAACATCCATCAAATCGAGGACATAATCCCCCGGCACCCCGAAAATATGATTAACCCCTAAATTATGGAGACGCTGGCATAAATATTCGCCGATCGTGATCATAGCAATTTTCTCCCCTGTGTTGGCACTTTCACGCCGATCATAACGATTTTTTCAAAAAATAGGCTCATGCCCAGTAATGAACTAGAAAGTAAAAATCAGGAAACCTTGATTATATCTAGGCGCTGGTGATCAATGCTATAGTATAAAGTCTGGGGTTTTTTCTTGGGTGTAAAAAAATATCTGCGGCACTTTTTCAGGTATAATTTTTACAGGAGATTCCCTAAAACTTTCGACTTAAATAAGGCTGACTGTTAATGATTTTTACTGAATTAGTTTTGCAAAATTTCGGTCCATACGCCGGTCGTCAAGTGATTAATTTACGTCCCGAAAAAGACAACAATCCCTGTCCGATTATCCTTTTGGGAGGCATGAATGGGGGCGGTAAAACTACTTTAATGGATGCGATTCGTTTGGCTTTGTACGGTGCGCGGGCAAAGTGTTCTACTCGCAATAATTTAAGTTATGCCGAGTTTCTCAGTCAAGCAGTTAATAATCAAGCTTCCCTCATCGATCAAGCTAGAATTGAACTGGCTTTTGAACATCTAGTTAATGAACAATGGCGACAATATCGTATCGTTAGATACTGGACAAAACAGCCCAAAGATGGTAGGGATACCCTCGGTATTTTAGATGAAGATTGGCCTGATCCCGCCTTAGCTAATACTTGGGATGAATATATTGAAACTTTATTACCTTTGGGTATTTCTAACCTCTTTTTATTTGATGGGGAACAGGTAAAAGAATTGGCAGAACAGGATGTACCTCCTGACAGCGTTAAGGATTCGATGCAGACTTTATTAGGGTTAGAATTAGCGGAAAGATTAGCCGTTGATCTCGATATTTTAGCTAGTCGTAAGCGCCGGTTATTAGCAGCAGAAAATGAACTGGCAACTATTGAAGCTATTGAGAAAAAATTAGCTCAGTACCAAGAAGATTTGGAATTGGCTAGACAAGAGATGGAAACTCAACAAAAAAATTTAGATTTGGTTAGAAATGATTTTGATGCAGTCTCGGATAAATTTCGCATTGATGGCGGAAAAATTGCCGCCGAAAGAAGTCAATTAGAGAGCAGAAAAAAGGATTTAGATAAAAAGTTAGATAAACAGAGAGAATATTTAGGTCAATTGGCGGGGGAATTTTTACCATTAAAGTTAATTTTTCCTCTCCTAGAAGCGGCTAAAATTCAGGGAGAAAAAGAGCTAAAATTTCAATCGTCTCAAGTCGCTCAATCGGTTTTAGAATCCAGAGATAAAAAGTTACTTGCTTATTTAGAACAACTGAATTTAACTTTAGAACAATTAGACAATATTAGAGAATTTTTACAGCAAGAAAATCAGTTTTTAGCTGAGGATAGCGATTCTTTGATTACTCCTTACTTAGATTTAGACGAGGAGGCGATCGAGTTATTAAATCGAGTCTTAACCCATCAACTACCGGCACAAATTAACCTCGCTTATCAAGCAATAGAACAATTAAGAAATCTGGAAGCTGACTTAGATAATTTAGAGCGAGAATTAGCAGTAGCAGCCTCTCCCGAAGAATACGAAACCCTGAGTAATAACTTAAAAACCGCTCAGAAAAAGTATCTAAATGCTCAAGCGGAATACGAGCAAAGCCACAAAAATTATGAGGAAATCAAAAAGAAAATTGAGAAAACTAAAAAAGAATTATTTGCCTATAGTGAGAAAGCTTTAGAATCGCAAAGTAACGAACATATCGTCAATGCTATTGTCAAAGCACAGCAAACTTTAAAAGTATTTAAAGAACGCTTAACTTTAAAAAAATTAAATAGATTAGAGGGAGAAGTGGCGGAATGTTTTCGTTATTTATTGCATAAGTCCGATCTGGTGCAGAAAATAGCGATCGATGCTGATACTTTTGGTCTATCTCTCTTTGGTCCCGATGGACAAAATGTGCCTAAACACCGTCTTTCTGCCGGAGAAAAACAACTATTAGCGATCGCTTTTTTGTGGGGATTAGCGCGAGTCTCTGGACGAGATTTACCCATCGCTATCGATACACCCCTCGGACGTTTAGATTCTTCCCATCGCCATAATTTAGTTGAACGTTATTTTCCCGCCGCTTCCTCTCAAGTCATCCTCCTTTCTACCGATACAGAAATTGGACAAAATGAGCTACTCTTATTAGAAGAACAGGAAGTAATCGCCAGAAAATACCTGCTAGAATATAATTCCCAACAACGTCAAACTACTATTCACCCTGACCGCTACTTTTGGTAAGATTATGACTGAGATAAATTCCCAAGAAATTCTCCCCCAATTAACTTGAGACATTGAATCAGTTATCAGTTATCAGTTCACTGTTTACCGATCACTGAAAAAAAGCTCTCCACTTCCCACTCTCCTATTAAACAGTATTGAGCATGACTAACTATTTTCTCATCGGTAAGAGCGAGGTAAAATTATAGATTATGGAATCACCGATCGAACGTTTTCGACTATCTCAAACCGCCAAAGATAGCCTAATAAAATTAAAACGCTACACTAAAATTGACCAATGGAATATCCTCTGTCGTTGGGCTTTTTGTCGTTCCCTTGCTGAACCGAGTCTCCCCTCTCCCGTTCCCATTCCTGCCGATAGCAATGTAGAATTATCCTGGAAAGTATTCGGGGGAGAAATGGCCGATATTTTCTTAATTGCCCTTAAACAACGTTGTCATCAAGACGGATTAGGAACCGATAAAGAAACTCTAACTCAACAATTTCGCTTACATTTACATCGCGGGATCGGTTATCTTGCCGGGGATGCCAAGCTAAAAAAAATCGATAATTTAATCGAATTAGAGAGAGAAAGTCTCAGAGAATCTTAAACAAGGGGGTTTATCCTTAAGTCTTCTGGGATAAACCGACAGAAAACTGTCAGCCTGGCTATACTTAACCCAGCTAAACTAATAATGGTTCAAACTCACCTTAAAAAACTTTCGGTCGGCCTAAAGTAGTGATATAAATAACTGCTTCATCGGAGGGAATTCCTAACACTTCATTAACTTGATCATCAAAAAAACCACCGATACCACTAACCCCTAACCCCAGATGAATAGCCGCTAAATTTAATCTCTGTCCCAAATGACCCGCATCTGCATGAAGATAACGATAGACTCGATCGCCATATTTAGCCACTGCTTTTGACAGATCCGCCGTATGAAAAACCACAGCAGCCGCATCTCGTCCCAAATCCTGACCTAAACAGAGATAATGTAACTCTTGCCGGAAATTTTTAAAGCGAATTTGCCGCAATTCTTGGGCTTTGGGAGCATAATAATAACAGCCTTCCTCTAATCCAGTTACTGCCGAAACAGCGATAAAAGTTTCCAATAAATCCAGAGCAAAATAATCGGGATTGGGGTCGAGATTTTGTCCGACATAATCTTGGGGTTGATAGGTGAAATGCAGCAGCGCTCGCAATTCGTCTAAACTGAGACTAGCACCACTATAAGCGCGGGTAGATCTGCGTTTAAGAATCGTACTTTCCAGATCGATTAAATCTTCCCCCCAATTGACGGGACGGGATGTCACGGAAACTTTTAGACAAAAAGGAAAATTATATTTATCTTCCCAATTAGAGGGGGTAACAGTTGCTTCTATCTTCTCATCTGTAGCTATGATAGTGGCTCGGTGTAGGGAGTTTAATAATTCTCCCTCGGGAATTTCGGGATAAAGAGTCGTGGTTGCCGAAGGGAGTGCCGTGGTACTAGGGGGGAGATTTTGCCGGATATTGAGCAGATCTGCCAAAGGAATCACCGTCATGACACTTTCTTTCTCGGAATCGAGATAAAGCAATTCATTCATCTGGATATCGTTAAAACCACCGATTAAATGGGCGCGATAGTCATTAATCGAGGCTGATAGCTCAATATTGCCTAATAAATGCCCTGTATCGAGGAAAATACGCCGATAAGCTCGATCTTCGTAGCGCCAAGCGGACCGATAAAAAATGGCACTGGTAACTACAGCGATATCGGTATTTTCTAAAACAGGATTCCAGAAACAAGCAGATTGTAGGTTGGTCCAGACATCACTTTCCCAGAATAAAAGCAGCGAGTGACTTTGACCTTGGTAACTGTAGAGACCGGCGGGTAAAAATTCCGTGCCACGGGAGATCAGATAGACCTCGGCGGGGTATAATCCACCAGCAGAGGGTGCGGAACGTAGGTACAAGGGACTCCCCATAGTGGCGATTTTGGCAGTTAACCCATAGCTACAGCCCAAAATTCGCGATATACGTCGCCAAAAGTCTCCTTTTTGGGGAACCATTTGACGGGAGAGGTAGGGTTTGAGATCGAACGTCTGACCGATTTTGTATTCTTTGAAGGGATGGGGTTGTTGACTCCAATCAAGACCTTTACTTTTTGAGGCGATCGTCTGGGGGTCGTATTTGGTCCGCTCGTGGTAGTATTGGGCGATCGAGATTGGCTGATCTGGCATGATAAAGATGGGCTGTCTAAGCTTTACTTTTTAGTTTGACATACTCCCACCCCTAGAAAACGGGTTTCTGAAAGAAACCCGTTTTCTAAATACTCCCCTCTCCCACCCCCCCTGCTCTACGATGTCGGGTAGGGTTGATTCATGAATCAACCCTACCCTTGATAAGGGGGGTGGGGGGTTGGGGGTGAGGGTAATTAACCATATCTGCCATTACTTTAGAAAAATAGTATAACTGCTATAATTATCCCATGGCGGCTCAACCCAGAGAAATTCGACGTTATGTTACCAGTGACGGCAAAGTTCCCTTTGCCCAATGGCTCGATTCTTTGCGGGATATTAAGGCTAAAACTAAAATTGCTCAACGCCTAAACCGGGTTAATTTAGGTAACTTAGGGGATTATAAATCAGCTTTGAGCAGGAGTTTATGAACTACGAATAGACTATGGTTCTGGTTATCGCGTTTACTTTGGACAAATCGGAACAACAATTATCTTACTCCTGTGTGGAGGAGATAAAAAAACGCAAGCTAAAGACATTGAAATAGCCCAAAAATATTGGCAAGACTATAGGAGCCGAGAAAATGCCAATCAGTGATAGTTATCATGATTCCCTGATCGAATCCCTTAAAGATTCCCATTATGCAGCAGTTTATCTGGGAACTCATCTCGAGGGAGATGAATATGAATTTGAATCAGAATTACTCAGACTCGCGTTCAATCACGTCCTAGAAGCCCTTGGCCCTCAAAATCTAACACCAGAACAAATCAAAATTCAGGCGAAGCAATTGGAAGAACTAATGCAAAAACCTGCACCTGAAGCCATGAATCAACTAACCTCTTGGCTTCAAGCTTTAGGATTGAAATTAACGATAACGGTCGCTTCAAAAATGCCAGAAATAAATCATGAAAATGACGCTGTTAGTTCAATCAAGATTACAGTGTAGTTTGTAGTTTGTAGTTTGGTTTTTTTGATGACAAATTGATAGCCGCTTAACGCACCCTACACAGAAAACGGGTTTCTTTCAGAAACCCGTTTTCTAAAATAAAATTATGACTACACCTAGCTTCACCATTCCCCAATCTGACCCTCCCCTTTCCCCTCGGCAATCCTTGCCGACGATGTATGATTTACCTAGTGACAATCCACTTGAACCCGGTTTGCCTGACGAATTTCACCTATTACAACCTCAGTTATTACTACTGACTTTCCAGCCTCCCAACTGGGAACCAGACCTAGTTTTTAGCGCTGCTGACCTCAACCTTTACTACAATGTCAGACACCCTCAATGGTACAAGCGTCCCGATTGGTTTGGGGTGGTTGGTGTTCCTCGCCTCTACGATGGCCATGACCTGCGCTTAAGCTATGTGATTTGGCAGGAAGGGGTTTCTCCGACGATTGTGGTGGAATTATTGTCTCCAGGTACGGAAAATCAAGATTTAGGCGAAGAACTACGCCAACCCGGGGAACCGCCAACTAAGTGGACAGTTTATGAACAGATTCTGCGGATTCCCTACTATGTGGTTTTCAGTCGCTATACTAACCAACTTCAAGCGTTTGAACTGGTAGGCGGTCGTTACCAACCCGTAGCTTTAGTGGAGGGACGCTTACCGATTCCTCCACTGGAATTGAGCTTGGGTTTGTGGCAAGGTTCCTATCGGGGGATTGAGCGGCTATGGTTGCGCTGGTTGACGCTGGAAGGAGAGTTAATTCCCCTTGCCGATGAGGAGTTAATTGCGGCGAAACAAGAGGCTTCTGCGGCTAAACAAGAGGCTTCTGCGGCTAAACAACGAGCAGAACAACTAGCGGCACGATTGCGGGAATTAGGGATAGATACTGAAAGCTGAAGGCTCGAAAACCCCTCAAAAAAGAGAGAGGAAACCCGCGCCTCCTCTCTCTGGGACATTATTTTCTCGCTTTGCGGACAGTACCCCCTAGCATTAAACCCCCTAGTGTGATACAACCAAGAACACTCGTAGGTTCGGGGATACCCACAGCAGCAGAAGCGACGGTCAACAAATGCCGAGAGATTTTTTGAGATTATTCATCGAAAATTTGGGTCTGAAACCCCGCCGTTTTACGGCGGCTTTGCTGTTAAATATTAGCACATTTACGAAATATATGCTAAAATATGAGACATGGAAAAGCTATCGCTACCGATTTTACCCAACACCAGAACAAGAGTCGCTATTGCGGCGCACTTTGGGCTGTGTAAGATTAGTTTACAATAAAGCTCTCCACGAACGAACACAAGCTTGGTACGAAAAGCAAGAAAGAGTAGGCTACGCTCAAACTTCTTCAATGCTAACCGAGTGGAAAAAACAAGAAGAATTAGACTTTCTCAATGAAGTAAGCTGTGTACCCTTACAACAAGGGTTAAGACATTTACAAACAGCTTTCACTAACTTCTTTGCTGGTCGTACTAAGTATCCTAACTTTAAGAAAAAACATCAGGGAGGAAGTGCCGAATTTACCAAATCTGCTTTTAAATTTAAAGACAGACAAATCTATTTAGCTAAATGCACAGAACCTTTACCTATTCGATGGTCAAGACAAATACCAGAAAGCTGTGAACCAAGCACAGTAACAGTCAGATTACATCCTTCTGGACGTTGGCATATTTCAATTAGATTTGATGACCCAACAATTAAGCCATTACCAGTAACAGATAAAGCCATCGGAATTGACTTAGGAATTAGTAGCCTAGTAATTACAAGCGATGGAGACAAGGTATCTAATCCTAAGCATTTTAAGAAACATTATCGGAGACTGCGAAAGGCGCAAAAAAAGGTTCTTCGGTTTGTGCTATGCAACGGACAGGATTATAAGAGATGAAACCCTTATAGAGAAGGACTTTGATGCGATTTTTGTCAATTGTTTTCGATCTAGAACGAACTAATCAATAGAACTCTTGTCAGATAAGGATTTAGTCGATTTATGCCACCCTATTGAACCATACCAAGTAACGAAGAACCCAAAAAAATCTGTCTAGAAAACAGAAAGACTCAAAAAATCGGGAAAAAGCGAGAATCAAAGTAGCCAAGATTCACGCCCAAATTACTGATAACAGAAAAGACCATTTACACAAGCTAACCACTCAATTAGTCCGTGAAAACCAAACGATTGTGGTTGAGAATTTAGCCGTCAAGAATATGGTCAAAAACCCGAAATTATCTCAGGCAATATCTGACGTTAGTTGGGGAGAAATCACTCGACAATTAGCCTATAAATGCCGTTGGTACGGCAGAAATTACATCGAAATAGATAGATGGTTTCCTAGCTCTAAAAGGTGTAGTAATTGCGGGCATATTGTCGAAAAGATGCCGTTAAATGTTCGAGAATGGGATTGTCCAGACTGTGGGACACACCATGACCGAGATGTTAACGCTAGTAAAAATATTTTGGCCGCAGGGCTTGCGGTGTCAGTCTGTAGAGCGACCATAAGACCAGAACAGAGTAAATCTGTTAAGGCAGGTGCGGAACCCCGCAAGGGAAAGAAGCAGAAACCTAAATCGTCAGGTTTGGGAATCGCCGTCCGTTTTACGGCGGCGAGGATGTCAAGTGTACATTTTAGAAGCAATTTGATTGAAGTCAACATAAAACTAGAGGATTTTACTCTATCATTACTATTGATAATTTTATATGTAGCCCACCCTACTGGACTTCAACGTCTGTCAAAGTTGGAAATTGATGGATACAATTTAGTTAATTTGATCCGAGCATCGACCGTAATAAAATCTATGGAATTTATCGCTGTTTTACTGGGAGTTTTCGGTTTAGGGACAGGTGCGGGTTTATTAGTCATCCGTAACTATTACCATATCTGTCAACCGAGCGAAGTCTTAATTTTTGCTGGTAGTCGTCGTCCCACGGCCACGGGCAAAACCATCGGTTATCGTTTGGTAAAAGGGGGCAGCAGTATTCGTTTACCTATGCTAGAACAAGTGTATCGAATGGACCTGACCAACATGATCATCGATCTCAAGGTGGTTAATGCCTATTCTAAGGGCGGTGTGCCGTTGATCGTCACCGGGGTGGCGAATATTAAAATTGCTGGGGAAGAACCGATTATTTATAATGCGATCGAGCGTTTATTGGGCAAGAAACGCAAGGAAATTGAACAATTGGCTAAAGAAACCCTCGAGGGCAATTTGCGCGGTGTCTTGGCGAATTTAACCCCAGAACAAGCGAACTCCGATCAGATTGCTTTCGCTAAAAGTCTCCTAGAAGAAGCGGAACAGGATCTGGAAAAATTGGGTTTAGTTTTGGATAGTTTGCAGATCCAGAATATTTCCGATGAGGTGCGTTATCTCGATTCGATCGGACGGAAGCAAAAAGCCGAATTACAGAGAGATGCCCGGATAGCAGAAGCAAAAGCCCGAAAAACATCGATTATCAAGGATTCCGAGAATCTACGCCTAACCGCTTTGCGTCGTATCCAAAAAGATTTAGAGATAGCCAAAGCTGACGCAGAAAAACGGGTGCGCGACACTCAAACTAAGCGCAGCGCCATGATTGCTGAGGTAGAATCGGTGGTTATGTCCGATTTAGCTAAAGTACAGGCCGAAGTGGCGGTACAAACTGCCCGAATTAAGCAGGTTAAACAGCAATTACAAGCAGATGTGATCGCCCCTGCGGCAGCGGAATGTCAACAAGCGATCGCAAAAGCCCGGGGGGAAGCGGCCAAAATTATCGAACAGGGGAAAGCGCAAGCGGAAGGAACCAAAAAATTAGCGGCTTCTTGGCAAGGAGCGGGAAATAACGCTAAAAACATCTTTTTATACCAAAAATTGGAGTTATTGCTGAAATTAATGGTCGCTAGTGTCCCAGAAGTGCAGGTGCAAACGGTGACGGTAGTGGACGGAGGTGATGGTAATCTTGTCCCGAAAATGACTGCCTTTGCTGAACAATTGCGTCAAGCTACCGGGGTGGATCTGGTACAAATGGCTAATCGCCTAGCACAAACCGAGCCATCTGTCAAGGGAAAAGACACAAATTTTGATTTTAAACAATTGC
This sequence comes from Microcystis flos-aquae FACHB-1344, assembly GCF_014698375.1. Lineage (NCBI taxonomy): Bacteria > Bacillati > Cyanobacteriota > Cyanophyceae > Chroococcales > Microcystaceae > Microcystis > Microcystis flos-aquae. The sequence continues at coordinate 42,110 of NZ_JACJSW010000188.1, forward strand.
CCTCTTGAATCAGTGATCAGGAGACTCCGAGACAGGAGACTCCGAGACAGGATTCAATAGATTATTTTATTTATTCTCCCCATCACCCCATTACCCCACACCCCACACCCCACACCCCACACACCTTTAGCTAATAGCTGCAAACCAGAGATTGTCCACTAGAATGTTAATCAAGTTTGGAGACCACTGCCATGGATGACTTAATTAATGCTCCCTCCCCTTCTCCCCAAGACCTAGAAATGACGCGGACTCCCCCCTGGGGAACAGTGACGGTATTGGAGGAAGGTCCCCGGTATCGCATCAATCGCATTGTCATTAAACCCGGCCATCACATGAGTACCCAAATGCACTACCATCGCAGTGAACACTGGATTGTCGTCTCCGGTACAGCGCGGGTACTCTGTGATGAAAAAGAAACTCTCCTCAAACAAAAAGAATCTACCTATGTTCCCATGAATACCCGTCATCGGGTGGAAAACCCCGGTTCTATTCCTTTGGTGATGATCGAGGTGCAAAATGGCGAATATTTAGGAGATGATGATATTCACCGTTTTGATGATCGAGAATAGGACAGTTTTCTCCCGTATATACTGTAGTTATTTGCCAAAATCTCGATCGTGGATGAAAAAATTATCCTAGTTACAGGGGCTGCCCGTTCTGGGAAAAGTGAATGGGCCGAATATTTAGCCAAAATCAGCCAAAAACCCGTTATTTATATCGCCACCTCCTCGGTGGATGAAAAAGATCAAGAATGGTGCGATCGCATTGAAAGACACCGGCAGCGACGTTCCCCCCAATGGCAAACCCGAGAAATTCCCCGACAATTAAGCGAAACTATTGATAATAGCCCATTTACTCACTGTTTGTTAATTGATTCCCTCGGTACTTGGGTAGCCAATTGTTTAGAAATGTCGGCAGCTGAATGGTTAGAAATCAGCGATCGATTCTTGTATTCCCTCAAAAACGCGGCGGTTGATGTTATTCTGGTGGCGGAAGAAACCGGTTGGGGTGTGGTTCCCGCTTATCCCCTCGGTCGTCTGTTTCGCGATCGTTTAGGCGATCTCTGTCGTAGAATTGGCACAATAGCAGACGCGGTTTATCTAGTTACCGGCGGCCATGCTCTTAATTTAAGTCAATTGGGTCAGTCTTTGTCGATAATTGGGCAATAGAGAAGATGAGCAACGATTATCAGCGTCAAGTGATTGATTTTTATGCCCGTCGTCACGATTACGATAACGATTTTACTGAAGCTTGCGCCCTTAAATTAGTCAATTATCTCTATTTACAAAAAAGCCAATCTGTGCTAGACGTGGCAACGGGAACGGGATTTATAGCGGTCGCAATTGCCCCAAAAGTGAAAAGTGTCATCGGGGTTGATTTCACGCCGGAAATGATTGCCAGAGCCGAAAAAAAGCTAGAAGAATTAAATATCGAGAATATTGACCTAATTAACGCCGATATAGCTGCTATTGACTTTGCCGAGTCTAGTTTCGATCTGATTACCTGTTCTCTGGCGATTGCACTTTTCCCCGATATCCCGCAAGTGCTGGCAAAATGGTATCAATGGTTAAAAAAAGGCGGTTCGGTCGCCTATCGGCTGGCGAAATTGCGACTCTAGTGAACAATTATCGCCGAGAAATCGAGAAAAATGCCACCGATCAGGGAGTATGGCAAGATGCAACCACTTTTTTTGTCACTGCTAGTAAAAGTTAGAAAAAGATCATGAGTCAAGTTAAAACCATCTCCGGACGAGCTTTACCCTTGCGAGGCAACGATATTGACACCGATCGCATTATTCCGGCTCGTTTTTTGCGTTGTATCACCTTTGAAGGTTTAGGAGAACAAGTGTTCGCCGATGATCGAGCCGCTTTACAGGGGAGTCATCCTTTCGATCTACCCCAGTACCAAGGGGCGAAAATTTTGGTAGTCAATGGTAATTTTGGTTGTGGCTCTTCTCGGGAACACGCACCGCAAGCGATTTTACGTTGGGGAATTCAAGCAATTATCGGGGAAAGTTTCGCCGAAATATTTTTTGGCAATTGTATCGCTAATGGGGTTCCCTGTGTCACTGCTGAGGCTAAAACTATCGCCCATTTACAGGATTTAATTGCAGCTAATCCCGAAATTCCCCTCGATCTTTCCTTGACAACTATGACGGTGGAATGGGGGGATTTTGTCGCTACCGTCTCTATGAATGAAGGTTCCCGACAGATGTTAATAGAAGGGGGTTGGGATACCTGCGGACAGCTTTTACAAAATCTCGATCTGATTCAATCTACCGCGCAAAAGTTACCCTATTTAAGTTTCGTTTAGAGAAACAATCTAGGGTGAGGGTGCGTTAGCAATAGATTAACGTACCCCGGCAAGGATTTTGTTTGAGATGCAGCGGCTGTAAATATTAAAAAATCTGCCCTATGATTAATCCTGATAATAATCTCCAAAATATCCAAGAACCGATTTTAAACGCTCCCGAAGATGTGCGAAAAATCATCGATCGAGTTTTAAAATTGGAAAGAGATAAGTTATACCAGCGCAATCCTCGCAATATCAATGATGATGTTTTAACGATTATTAAAGAAGTAATTCAATAATTAGTGATCAGTTATCAGTTATCAGTTCACTGTTTACTGTTCACTAAAAAAACTTCCCCATCATCCCCTCTATATAAATATGAAACTACTATCAATAAAGTTATGTAATTTTCGACAATTTTATGGTAAGACTCCTGAGATACATTTAGCAGCGACTTCTCGCAATACAACGGTAATTTATGGCAATAATGGGGCAGGAAAAACAACAATTTTAAATGCTTGTACCTGGGTGCTTTATGAAAAATTTACGGCAGCTTTTGCCGAACCAGAGTTATTAGTTAATAAACGGGCAATTACCGAGGTAAGCACGGGAACCTCCCTAGAATGTTCCGCAGAAGTAAACTTTGAACATGAAAATAAACGCTATCAGGTAAAACGAAAATTTTTCGCCTATCAAGATGTAAATAGTAAAATTAAATACGGTTCAAATAGTTTATATATGCTCTACGCTGGTGATGATGGCAATTGGTACACACCCAATCAACCACCAGAGGATATTATTAATCAAATTTTACCCGAAAGTTTACACCGTTATTTCTTTTTTGATGGGGAATATATCGATCATCAATTTCGCAGTAGTAGCCAAGGTAAAATCGCCGAGGATACAAAAGAATTATTGGGAGTTAAAGTACTAGATCGAGCGATCGAGCATTTAAAAAAAGCCAAAAAATCTTTACAAGATGAGCTTAAAGATTTAGGAGAATCGGATTTAAAAAAGTTATTGAAACAGGAAAGTAAAATCGAGCAGGATTTCGAGAAATTAAAACAGCGTCAGCAGGATATTATTAACCAGTTATCCCAGCAGGAAGAATTAAAAAAAGCCGTGACTAATCGCTTATTAGAGTTAAGTGGTGCCGAGGAATTAAAACAGTTAAAAGAAAAATTAGAACAACAGGAAAGAAATCTGCGGCAAGATTTAGTCAGAACTAAGGATAAGTTAAAGAAATTAATTTCCCAGCAAGCTTATCAAGTCTTTTTAAAAGAAATTAATCAAAATTTTCAGCAATTAATCGATCGCCTACGACAACAAGGGGAATTACCCAGTGGTATCAAACAGCAATTTGTCCAACAATTATTAGAGCGGAAAAAATGTATTTGTGGCCAGGAATTACAGGAGAATAGCCAAGCTTATTTACAGGTACAAGACTGGATGAATAAAGCAGGAATGGCCGATGTGGAAGAAGCGGCCATTCGCTTATCTTCCACAGTCAAAGAAATAGATAAGCGGGTGTTAGATTTTTGGCAAGAAGTGGATAATTATCAAGCTAATATTCACCAGTGGCGCTTAGAATTATCTTTGGTAGAATCAGAATTAGATGAAGTGCGGGATAAATTTCGCCATTATCCCGATGAAGATATTAAAAATCTGCAATCTCACTTAGATGCGATCGAGGATTCCCTAAAAGATTTACGCTTGGAACAGGGCAGCAATAAAAATCAACTAGATATCTATGAGAAAGAGTTAGAATCCCTGCAAAAACAGGTACAAAAACAGCAACAAAAAGAGGAAAAATATAATTTAGGACAACGACGTAGTTTAGCGACTCAAGAGGCAATTAATCGCATTAGTGAGGTAAGACAGAGATTAGAAAATCAGTTTCGTTTGTCCTTAGAAAAACGGGTACAGGAAATCTTTAACTCAATTTCTTTTACTCCCTATATTCCCCGTATTAGTCCCGATTACGAGGTAAGACTATTAGAAAATACCACAGGATTCGCTATTCCCGTGGCAGCTTCCACCGGAGAAAATCAGATTCTCAGTTTATCTTTTATCGGGGGAATTATCGATCGAGTGCGAGAATGGAGTCAGAAAAATACTTTGATGGGAATTGATAGCAGCACTTTTCCTCTGGTGATGGATTCCCCTTTTGGTAGTCTTGATCATATCTATCGTCGGCAAGTTGCGATCGCTATTCCTAAATTAGCCAATCAGTTAGTTGTTTTAGTGACAAAAACTCAATGGAGAGGAGAAGTAGAAACCGAGATTTCTCCCTATATTGGTAAAGAATATGTGTTAGTTTATAATTCTCCGAAAGCAGATTGTCAAGAGGATTTAATTAATCTTCATGGTGTTGATTATTCTCTAGTGAAACGCAGTCCTAATAATTTTGAATATACGGAAATTATCGAAGTTAATCGATTTTCCTCCTGACTACTAAATTCTGTTGTTATAACTAAATTTTAACTTCTAATAAAACGATCGATTGCTGTGTTCATTACCCCAACACGACTGGATAATTCCACAAGTTCCGTGGTGACAATATTATAATCCCCTAAATATTTATGGAGATTAGTTCCCTCTTGTTGATTGCCAATTTCTACTAACCTTTCCTCTCGCAATTCTTGCAAATGATCGAGGATATTTTCTAAAGTATCTTCGAGGGGAGGTAAGGGAGAAGGAGGATTATTTGTTTGCAAAGCTTGGGTTAATTGCGTCAAAGCTTGGGTTATTTGTTGCGTGAACAGACTGAGATTAGGATGGGGAGGACTACCGCGATATTGTTCCAATTCCGTCAATAAAACTGTCACCCCGCGACCAAAACGAGGAATATAATTACTTAAAGTGATTGCCGGTTCCATTTGTGGAAAGGGTGTGCTAGGATCATCAATTAATCTTTGTAAGGCCGTTTGCATAGTTGTATTTGCTCGTCGAGCTTTATTGCGATGGGAAGATAAAATTGCAGTTTGATAGGATGATTCTCCTAAATAAACTGCCATAACTGACTGAAAATATATTTGATTAGCTTCTAATGCTTTAATGGCAGCGAGGGAAAAACGTTCATCTTCATTAAACCGTAAAAAACCGAAGGAAAGTGCAAAGGCTAAAGCACTACCGATTAAAGTATAAACTATTCTGATATACTCTAAATTAATACCGTCATTGCTGGCATCCAGACGACTGATGATTAAAGCAAAAATTGTGATAAAAAATACGGCCAAACTATAGTGAAATCGCACCAAGGCTAAAGCGATCGCTATAGAAATCACTCCAATAATTTCTAACCAGATCGGATTATCTATAATTGGCAACAGTGCCAAAACAAAAAACGAGCCTAAAATCGTGCCAAACACCCGATTAAAAAAGCGTTGAAAAGTCAAGCTAAAATCTGGTTTTAACACAATAACTAAGGTTAAACCAATCCAAAAACTATGGGTAATTCCTAGCTTATGGTAAATCAAGACTCCTAGCGCACTTCCCAAACCCAAGCGTAAACCATGGCGAAATAGGGGCGATTCTAGATTAAAATTAGCTCTTAATGGTTCCCACCAAGCTTTTTCTTGACTGTACTCTTTTTCTATCCCTTCAAAGTTCCGCTGCCAGGGATTTTTTTTATCGGAAAAGTTCTCGCTTTGCCGCAAATGTTGCGCTGTTTCACTGGCTATTTTTAGCTGTTTAAATAATTTTTTTAAACGATTATTTAATTGCGAAATTGCCACATAACTGCTATAATCATCCTGGGCATTTTCTAAAACTTTAGCTTGCAGGTTTTTTTGTTGCTCGATCGCCTTGAGTAATAGCTGCAAGCGCTCACAATCCAGTTGTTTATTTCTACCCAAAATTAACCAGGCAATATCTTCGCTAATTTCCGCCACTTGCACGAGAATATCTTCTAATAAAATACCCACCGTGGTCAGTTGTGGCAAGGGATGAAGATGAAGCAATTCTCGCAGCGCAATTAAGCTGGTATTAATGCGATCGCTATCTTCAATCAAGACGATTAACAATTCCCGCAGCTCACTTTTTCCCCAACGTCCCCGACGCGTCAAGGTGACAGTTTTCCTCGAACGTAGCAACAGCTGGCGGATTTTGTCAAAATATGGCTCCTCATTAGCATTAGAACGAGAGTGTAAGGGCAAAGAGCGGAGATAGGTGGCGATACCCTGAAAATTTTCCGCCGTTACCTGACGTAAAGGCTGATTAGGGCGAAAAGGCCAGATAAACAGGGCTAAAAAAATTGTCCATCCCCCTCCCAACACAGCGATTCCGGCCCGTTGTAAAGCGACGACAATATCTCCCGATGGCAAAGAAACAGCAAAAAGCAGCAATAAACTAATTACTACCCCAGCTAACGCCCCATTTTCCCCGTAAACTGTCAAATAACCCGCTAGAAACAACCCGCAAAAAACTATCACTACGGCCAATCCTAACCAAGCACTGGCTAATGTGCCGATAATCAAAGCTAGAGCCATCCCAATGGTCGTAGCGACCAGGGTTTTCGCTCTCAGGCAGTAAAGTCCCCCCACATCGGCTAAAATCAAGATTTGAGCCGCTAAACCGACCATTAACCCCAATTCTGACTGATCTAAAATATCACCGATAATAATCGGTACCGCGAGCGCCAATAAAGTCCGAATCCCCCGCTCGATCTCGATATCGCCACTAGGACGCAATAAAAAAGCAAATCGCTGAAGTAGCATATAGCAGTTATCTTAATGGTGAGGTATGAGGTTTTCGTTTTCGGGAGTCAGTATTCTCCGAGTCACCTGATTAGGTAACGATTTCTCTCCTGTCTCCTGACTTGAAAGAGGGTGTAGGGTGTGGGGTGTGGGGTGTGGGGAAGGAAACCTCTTTCATCTGTGGGGGTGAAAATTTTTTCATCGGGACTGACTCCTAACTCCTCAATTCTGCTCTATTAGGGCAGCCAACGGGGTTTAAAACCGGCGTTGAGTTCTTGAGGTAAAATTTTCGGGGTGCTATTGGGACTGAACTGATCAGGAAGTGGTAATAACCAGAGACGACCATCGGCAATGCTCGACCCCTCCCCGGTGACTAAATCATTTCTGACTCCAAAGGGTGTGGTTGCTAACTGATCAAATAATAAGGCCACGCCATCGGGAGACATACTCATCTGCACGTCACGATAATTAGGTAAGGCCAGCAGGGGCATCATTTTACCCGTTTTTAGCTCAATAATCGCTAAAAATGGTTCTTCTTTCACCTTGCCATCGCTGCCCATAACCAGATCGCTTTTCAGACAGTAAAGGGTTTTTTCCTGTCGCGGTTCAAATTCACAGCTAATAATCGGATTAGCTGTTCTTAATAGTAGTCTTGACTCTCCTTGATCGTCGAGCAGAAATAGCGATCGCTGATTATCTGGTTCTGATTTTACCATTAGTTTTTGGCGACCATCCCGGGAAAAAGCGAGTATTTTCTCGTAGGTGGGCAAAAATTGCGGTTTTCCCTTTTGGACATCCAAAGGAATCACCGCTACCCCTCCCGTTTGACTGACAACCGCTTTTTTACCGTCGGGAGATAGTAAAAAATTATCCGCTTGTATTCCTAACGGTCGCGATTGTCCATCATCGCTGATTACCCATAAACTGGCATCCCCCGGATTCCCATGATTAATTCTCTGCACGATTAGGGTTTTGCCGTTATCTGAGAGATCAAAGCGCAGATTTTGATAAGTTTTCGCATCTAAAAACCTTTCTATACGACCACTAGGCAAATTTTGACTATTTTCGTCATGATTTAAACCCGTGGTAATTGTGTAAAGTTGCTGTTTTGGGGTATCTCGTCCTAAGTCAGAGCGATCGAAGGCCGAGAATAAAATTCTATCCCCCCTCGGATAGATTTGAAAATCCGTGACCACCAGATCCCCAGGGGTAAGGATGGTTTTTTTCAGTTCTGTGACCTTATTTGCCCCCTGAATGATATTACAGACGATTAAACGGCCTCTTTCCTCTTGGTTGACTCCAATATAGGCAAAAGCTCGATCGTGGCTGTAAAATTCGCCGATCAAGTCCTCACCTTGAGCAATGGGTAACTTTACTTGATATTTTTTGCCGTAGATGGGCAATTCCGTCAAGGTATAGGTCAAGCGATCGCCAGACCAGCTAATTTTACCCGGCAAGGGAGGATCGATCACCACGCTGGTTTCTATATCGGAACGGTCAATCGGTCGATTAAAACTTAAAGTAAAATAATTGTCCCTAACGCCGATTTTTCGCCCTTGCCAGCTAAAATTCTCCCCTCGGGTCGGGACTTGATTTCCCTGGATCAAAATCGACGATATCGCGGCAATTAAAGCCAAAATACTCGCTAACACTAAGCGATCGAACCAAGCTAATCTTTTCATCAGTTATCAGTTATCAGGAGTCAGTTATCAGTTATCAGTATTCGGTCGTCAGGAGATTGCTTTTATTTATTCTCCCATCTCCCCCCTCTACAATAATTACTCGCCACCAGAAATACCTTGGGCAAATATCATACTTTGTGCTTTTTGTCAAAAAAACTTTTTTTTTGCAATAAAACTACATAAAAAAAAGATCATCGTTGTGGGTGAAATTGACTAATTTACCCGTCTTAATTAGGATTACCTTCTAGGTGTGGCAAGGGTTTTAACTATTGCTGGCCAAAAAAGCACAGAATAACCCACTATGAAATTTTATCAAATCGCTGTAACCAGCATAACATCGTTGTTAAATAACAATCTTTCTCAATTAATTCTTAAGAATTTATAAATATTGCGGAATGTTAATTTAAATATTCTCAAGTTTTTGCAGTCAATAAATAATTTTTGGTTATCTTTGTCGGAAAATAGAACTCCCGCAAAAATCCAACATCTACCATTGGGTTAGGAGTCAGAAGTCTCCGAGTCAGTATTCAGGACTCATTGTTCGCTTAATTTTTTAAGGGAAGGGTTTTAAAATTGCTTTAACCTTTATCCTGTATGCTTTTTAGCGAATAAGGTAAGCAGAAAAGTACCGAAAATGCGATCGCCAATTGACTCGCTCAAACCCTGATCAATTCGTTAACTTCCAAATGGTCTTTTTGTACTAATAAATATTCGAGTAGAACGCTCAATGCGTTTGCTAGACTGCATTTGAGACAATTCATCAAATTTTCGGTTCGAGAAATGAGCGAACGGTGAGTCAGGAGTTAGGAGTCAGTATTCAGGAGTTAGGAGTCAGTATTCAGGAGTTAGGAGTCAGGAGATAGGAGATTATTTTATTTATTCTCCCCACACCCCACACCCCACACCCCACACCCCACACCCCACTTTCTTATCAGCTTTAGTAATGATTGTCATCGGTTTTTTCAATCGAATAAATAAAAACGCCCCCAAAAAGGAAGCGTTTTTTAACTTATCATGAGGACTTAGCAAAATGTGTGCAGAGTTAGAACGCGGATGTTGGATGGGGATCCAGCATCTGTTTATTTTTAACCATTGATCGCCGCTGCCGTCAAGGCCATGGGGATAGTATCACCGGAAGCTAAATCGAGGGGGAAGTTATACGTTCAAGTGTATTTACAGCCCCCGCAATTGTCTCCCTTTTTTGGGTTTATTTATTTCAAAAATTATCTCTTTATTTGTATATTTTTAAACTTGTATAAAATTGATTTAAGTTTTGTAAAAAGTAGTTGACAAAATCCGATCGAGATCAAGGATAACCCTATCCTTAAGGTGGACAAAATATGGTAAGGTGGACTGAGTAATAAAACTTATCACTAACCTATTATCAGTGACAAGTGCCAAATTCACCAGAGAAGGCTAAATATAACTATGTCCAAACGGTTTAAATTCGACTCCTCCGAGATGATTTATCTCACCGATAAACTGATGAATGCGGCCAGCAATCGTTACTCGATCGTCGTGCAAGTCGCTAGACGGGCCAAACGCGTCCGCTACGATACCGTAGAAAATATCGATGACCCGATGATTAAACCCGTCCAACGAGCCCTGATGGAAATGACCGACGAATTAACCGAACCGGAATTATTACGCGATTAATCCCCTAAAATTGCCTGGAACCCACCCTTACATTTCATCGGGGTTGATACCCAGTGATCTTAGTCTTTCCGCTAGTCGTTGGGCTTTTTGTTCCGCTTCCTCTTTGGCTAAACGTTCTTGCTGGGCGAGCGCCGCAGCTGCCCTCGCCCTTTCCTCTGCGGTTAAATAGCGATTTCCCGATACTGGGAAGAAGGCGATTTTTATTGTAGGAAAGGTTAACCATAGCGATTGTTTTGACTAGGGAAATTACCAAGTATTCGGTTGAAAGTCGGCATCATTAATAATGGCCACCGTATCCCCAGAGGGTTTAATCACAAATAGACCTTTTTTATAAGCGTATCGATCGATCCCCTCGTTGATTTCAATTCCCGCCACCGCACCGTAAGCTCGATAGTTTTTATAATGGGGAAAAGCGATTTTAAAACGAGTCAATTTTTCAATAAATTCATCCACATCATCTTTAGATAATCTAGATTTACATTCCACCACCACGAGATCGGTATCATCGACGGCTAGGATATCAATTTCCATGGCGATGCCCTGACGCTTGACTCTGGCGCGGGGATAAACTTCTTTAATATCGAGGCCTTTTTCCTGAAAAAGCCGTAAAACCGCCGGTTCTACCAATTCTTCCACAAATCGACCCCAGCGAGTGGTGAGACTATCTACCGCTTTGCTGGTTCGTTCAACCGTCCGTTTCAGTTCTGCCATCGAGCGATCGCTTTCTAGTTTAGATTCGGCCAGGAGGTTCTCTATTTCGACTCTATGGCGATCATATTCCGCCTTGGATTCGGCAACCAGGCGATCATATTCCGCCTTGGATTGGGCAGCCCGGCGATCATATTCCTCAGCCCGGCGATCATATTCCTCAGCGGAAGCGCGGAATAGCTGGTAAATATCCTCAAGAGTTACCGGTTCACTCATAGACTTGCCTCTAAAACACCCCTGATCATTTTAGCGATTCCGTCGAGAAGCCGGACGAGAGCCAGAGAGCAAAACGGAAATAAATATTAAGAATTATTTAAAAGACTTGACAAATGTGCGGGGGGGGTAAAGTCTGTACGGAATTTACAACGCTCAAAGAGCTTAATTTTAGATGAAACTAAGTAGGGCTGGCTGAATAATGGTAAAACCCTTTTAAAATAAGGCTTTTGACCTGTTAAAATCCGATGTTAGTGCAAGAATATAGGATTGAGACCTTCAAATCTGCCTTCTGCCTGCTTCAATTTCTCTGACAACGCTCGAATTGAGGAATAAAAATGAACATCAAGTTTTCACCTGTTCCTGTTGAAGACCGAGAAAGGGGAAGAAACGGTAATTGTTACAATCCTGGTTCTCCCCTGACTGAAGGCATGAAAAAACAGTTTATGGAGGAGATTAAACCCATCTGTATCGAGATGGAAAGGAAATATGGCGTACCAGCAGCCTTTCTCGGCGGTCAAGCCGTTAATGAATCAGGATTTGGGTTAACTAGAACCGGATATTTTGCCAACAACTTTTGCGGACTCAAATTCGTAGGAGCTTGGGGACGAAAACCTCCTCAAATCATGAATGGTCAAGATTTCGGAGTCGAAACCTATCAGTTAATCGGTCAACCCGATGAAGCTTGGGATGGCTCAGTGCGAATCATCGAAAATTTAGGAGAAGATCGCCTTATCTTTGATGAATCTAGCCGCTACGATAACCGCTATTTCAAGTTTAAAAGTAAGCCTGAATTTTTTGATTTTCTCTGTCGGATTACCTACTTGAATGGCTCAGAAGGCCGACTCTACCCCAAAGATCTCCGCTACATTTTTGATGAATATCGACAAAACATCCAGCGCGGCATGAGTATCCGAGAAAGCTGTTCTTTAGTAGCTTGCCAGTTAGGAAAATCAGGATATTGCCATACGGAGGAAGGGAACGGAACGCCACCCCAGCGCCGATGCAACTATTACTCTAGGGTCATCGAAAATTTGGGTCTGAAACCCCGCCGTTTTACGGCGGCTTTGCTGTTAAATATGAGCATCGTTTACGAAATATATGCTAAAATATGAGACATGGAAAAAGCCTATTCTTACCGATTTTACCCGACACCAGAACAAGAGTCGCTATTGCGGCGCACATTGGGCTGTGTAAGATTAGTTTACAATAAAGCTCTCCACGAACGAACACAAGCTTGGTACGAAAAGCAAGAAAGAGTAGGCTACGCTCAAACTTCTTCAATGTTGACCGATTGGAAAAAGCAAGAAGAATTAGAGTTTTTAAACGAAGTTAGCTGTGTACCTTTACAACAAGGGTTAAGACACCTACAAACAGCTTTTACTAATTTCTTTGCTGGTCGTACTAAGTATCCTAACTTTAAGAAAAAACATCAAGGAGGAAGTGCCGAATTTACCAAATCAGCCTTTAAATTTAAAGACAAACAAATCTATTTAGCCAA
>NZ_JACJSW010000189.1:0-4016 GCF_014698375.1 Microcystis flos-aquae FACHB-1344
AGAAATCGCAGACGGCGATTTGGTCTGAGATTGAATTTGATTGCTGGTATCTACAATTACGAACTTCGTTACCGACAAAAGGATATATCTTGATTACTTTTGCAAGAGATCTACAGAAGTTTTACTGCGGGAATTGCCAAACCTTTGCCTGAGTCGTGAAGAGGTTGACGACCTAATTGATTTCTACTGTGCAGTAGGCGTACAGCATGAAATTTTCTTTCTTTGGCGACCATTCCTGCGCGACCCCAAAGATGAAATGGTATTAGAGCTTGCAGTCAAAGCAGGATGTCAGAGTATAATCACATATAACACTCGTGACTTTGCAGGCATAGAGCAGTTTGGGTTAAACGTGCTGGAGCCTTCAGAGTTTTTACGCTTGATAGGAAAGTTGCCATGAGTATCGTTCAAATTCAAATTCCTGACTCATTACAAAAAAGCCTGTATGATCTTGCTAGTCGTGATGGAATTTCTATAGATCAATTTATATCTACTGCGATCGCAGAAAAGCTCTCTGCTCTAATGACTGAGAATTACCTCAACGAAAGAGCCAAAAAGGGGAGTCGATTGAAGTATGAAGCAATTTTAGCAAAAGTTCCTGATGTAGAGCCAGAATCCTATGATAGGCTACCAAATGTCTAACACTGCATTGGAGCCGACTTGATCAAGGGTCATCTGTAAAAGTCAAAGCCTGACTGCGGCGGCTGAACTTCACCGTTAGCCGGCTCTGCTTCTGGGTTGAGGCATTTATGCTCTCTTGCATTTTTAGTGCGATCGCCGATCTGGTAGGGTGCGTTAATGAAATGTAACGCACCTTATCTAATGTTCAAAATCCGTGCGTTACGCTAACGCTAACACAGGCTACATCATATCGATCGCCAAGATTAAGTGATTGCCAAAGCGATCGGGCATAACACAACGTTGCACCTGACTTAATAAAGCGATCAATGATAAACTAAAATCATGGTAAGCAGTCTGGGTTGAGGATTAAGGATTTTGTGAATCAGTCGTTGGGGGGCGTTGGCTCCCCTTGCTTTTTTTGTGCGCTACTATGGAATTAAATGATTAAAAGCTAAGACTGCTATGGCACTGGCATCGAATCGACAAACAGCTATAATCCGCACAGAGCGAGGGCTTACAATTGCGGATACTCGTATTACTCTGTATGACGTAATGGATTATCTCAAAGCTCAGTATCCACCCAAGTTTATTCGTGATGCCTTCAATCTTACAGATGTTCAGATTCATGCTGCCCTTTCCTACATTGAAACACATCGAACAGAAGTGGAAGCGGAGTATCAGGAGGTTTTAAAGACTGCCGCAGAAACTAAACAATTTTGGGAAGAGAGGAATCGCGAACGTTTTGCTCGGATCGCTGCTACTCCTCCTCGTCCAGGCTATGAAGCGGTTAGAGCTAAACTTCAGGAACGGAGAGCAAAGCGGGAAGCGAAGAAGCAATGATTGTTCTGGCTGATTACAACTTGAATCGGCAGGCAATTCTGATCTCTGGAAGTCTTGTTGTTAGCGGGTTATTAGATCTCGCTCCAATTCGGTTGAGGACATTTGAAGACGTTGGCTTACCCGCAGACAGCAATGATCGAGTAGTTTGGAGATTTGCCCAAACCAACGGGATGCTCTTACTTACGGCAAACCGGAATGGGAAGGGTGAAGACTCGTTGGAACAAGTAATGCGTGAAGAAAATCAACCGACTTCATTTCCGATCATTACGATTGCCGATCCGGATAGGGTCAATGAATCTGACTATCGAGAACGCTGCGTTGAAAGGCTTGTAGAAATTGTGATCGATATCCAAGACTATATGGGGGCTGGTCGGTTGTTTATTCCATAAGGTGATTGGCGCATCATATCTGTTGGTGACACGGCATAACAACCCCAATGCACACCGACCGACGAAAGCTAATCAGTGTGATCGCCAATCTTGTACGGTGCGTCTCACGCACCTTTTACCTTTTTAAATATAAGCCCGTCTAACAAATCACTGCACCCGACCGTATGCTAAACTACTCCTATCATCCAAAGTCAATGACGGCGGGTGAATTCAACCGTTAGCCTGCTCTGCTTCTGGGTTGAGGCATTTATGCCCTCTTGCATTTTTAGTATAACCAAGGTGTAACTAAGATGTCGTAATCATGGTGAAGGTAGCGATGAAAACAGCAATTTCACTTCCAGACCCGGTTTTTGAAGAGGCAGAATCGCTGGCTAGACAGCTAGGTGTATCACGTAGTGAGCTTTATACAAAGGCATTAAAAGCTTATTTGCGAAAATACAACCGAGATCAGATTTTGGGCAAACTAAATCTGATCTATTCTGAAGAGTCTTCTGAACTAGATCCAGTTTTAGCAAAGATACAGTTTATGTCCCTTTAAGAGGTCTCCATCCTCCAAACGCAAGGCTTCGAGGGAGACCCGATTGCCCCAAACCCGACAATCGCCTGGCAATTGCTGAGATTCTCCGATAGCCAGATGGGCGAAGACGACTTTGGCTGGCAAGGCTTTTCCATTTCGCTCAATCTTGTCGGTAGCCCGAATCCTTAACCGGAAAGACAGAGACGGTTCGAGCAGAAGATAGCGCAGCCAAGCTTGACCAATAAACTCTCGGTCAGCACACAGACAAC
The DNA here is from genome assembly GCF_014698375.1 of Microcystis flos-aquae FACHB-1344. Classification (NCBI taxonomy): domain Bacteria; kingdom Bacillati; phylum Cyanobacteriota; class Cyanophyceae; order Chroococcales; family Microcystaceae; genus Microcystis; species Microcystis flos-aquae. The sequence continues at coordinate 2,634 of NZ_JACJSW010000189.1, forward strand.
GAATTCTCGCGGTGGGAAAAATTTTGAATATCGCCTCAATGAACCGCATACGCTCATCACTGTTGGAGTTTCCCTTTTTCTTGAGCAGCCACCACAAGATGGGAATGGCGACTCCTTCGTGGACTATGCCTACAGTCAGGATGTTGTAGCAATGCTCGCCCAACTCCCAGGTAGTCCGGTCAAGACTCAACACCCAAGGCTGGGGGAGCTTCAACCAACCCACGACAATTTTCGCAATTTCAGAATAATCAAGCTCGAAGTTGCGGAAAAAGCGTTGTAATCTCTTGTAGTTGGATTCTTTGAGGGCTTTACCTCCAAATCCTACTGCTAACTCGCTCAGATTGACGGTTTTGACTTTAATTAAGGCTAGTAGGAACAGTGCTAGAAACGAGAGCCTGGCTCCATGCCATGCCAGATGGGGTTTAAGGGCTTGCTTTAAGGCGCTATACTGGTTCATAGGGTTTTAGAGATTGGTTCTATTTCTCATAAAACACTACTCTCGCCTACTTTTCAAGCTTTTTGTCCTGTACTGAGGGGAGAGATAGGCTTCTCGCTGTTTTTGATTACTGGATAATTGAACTTGAAGTGCTTTAATCTGAAGCTGATTCGCCTTTTGCTGGCGATCTATTGAGGCTGCATTCAATTGGCGACGACTCACTTCAACAGAGTCAACTCTTTTATCCTGCTGCTTGAGATCTGCTAGTCTATCCTTTTTATCCTTTAATTCTGTTTCCAATTCAGGAAACTCTAAAGTTGCCAGTAATTGCCCTTTTTTGACAGAATCTCCTGGTTGAATCAGGAGGGTTAACACCCGCCCACCTTGACGGGGTTCGATATTAACAATAGAACGAGGAATCAAAATGACCGCTCGTCCTTGAATAGGAGTCGGAATCTTGCCAACTATCGCCCAATAACTCAGTCCTCCGAGCAAAAGACCCACCGGCATTAAGCGCAGGATTATCTCCCCTAATCTTCCTGTTGGCTCCGAATATTTAAACGTTTTTTCCGAATCAATTTTAGGATCAATTCCCGTTTTTATTTGATTATTATCCTGATGTTCTATCCTAGCCTGCGTTGTTTTCTTCGCACCCATATCTGGCTGATGATGATTCTGATCAGACATAGATTCGGCTTGATTTTTTGCCATTGTACTGAAATGAGTAAAAATCACTTAATTTGTAACATGATAAACACTCAGAGGATATTACTTTAGACTAGGAAAATCCTCTGAAAAAATCGCTCAAGCTATTTTTGACATAAGATAACTAGGGGGAGCATCTCACCTTTGTAATAAGTAGAAATGCTTAATGAACTCAATAAAAAAGTTAAAAAAGGCAACCATTTAGATAGGCAGAGCGATGACGAAGGACTTGCGGTACATTA
>NZ_JACJSW010000019.1:0-41359 GCF_014698375.1 Microcystis flos-aquae FACHB-1344
ATCGATAATTTTTTGGCGAAAATCTACGGAATAGGGTCTCATAGGAAGCTGGTAAGTTCTATTATTTGTCTATTTGCTTTCTATTGTACCTCATAGCTCCAAGAATTGCTATATACTCGATTGCCTAATCTTGACAAATCTCTGACTAGATTATACTCTGTCTGATTGATTCTGTCCAAGGTTTGATGGCAATTCGGACATTCAATTGTTTCATTTAAAAGAGCGAGCTTTAGGAAAATTGTCTGAGCAATTTTTTGATAATTGACCACTGTTACATTTGGTAAATCGAGGAGTTGACAAAATTTATCCACATAACCCACCTCCTGTTCTGTGTTACCATTATACCATGCTCACACAGAACCTAGAAGAGCCTTCCTTTTCCATGCCTTAAACACATTATCTTCTTCGTTTTTAAATCAATAATCACCTGCGTCTTACCCAATTACCCAACAATCACTTGCCTCAATGAATGGACATGGTGCTACTACTAGAAAAAAAAGAGGTGCGTTACATTTCATTAACGCACCCTACCAGAGCTACCAGAGCGGCGTGCTGCTACCCAGTGCCTTCGGCATCGCACTTTTTTATTTTATAGACCGCTTAAAGGCACTTAACGAAAATATAGAAAACAAGGCAATAAGTGCAACAAAAACTTGCTGAATTGCAATGGAAAGGGGAGCAAATGCCAGCAAACCAACTAGAACTAGAGCTAAGATTGAAAAGTAAAATCCAATCAATTGTGATTGCTTATTTTTACTGTAAGAAGGTTGTCCTTGTGTATTCATATTGTAATTTTGTTGCCTTACACTTGCTGGGGTAAATTCTCCATTAAGAGTGGTAATGCTATTGGGAAAGTTGTATTGAACCTTATACATCTGACGCGGTTCTTCTTGGAGATGTGCAATAACGTTACTCAAGATTTGAAAAAGTATTTCCTGATTAGGTTCTGATTTAATAGCTTCACTAAGTTCTATACAACAAGCTGAAATAAAATAGACTTTTCGGGAAGTCTAGCACTAATTGCTTCAGTCCACCCCACAATTACCTAATTTTCGGGGAAAAAGTGCCTAAAATTTCCCCTCGATCGCTCTTATGTCTGGCACTTTTTCAGGGCAAAAAATCTAAAATCTTACCCAACAATGTTTTTAGATTTATTCAGCCAACCCTCAGTTAAATTTCGAGTTGATCGATTAAATCGCGCATGATTTTGGCCGAATTATGTAACTGTTGGGTTTCTCTGGGACTGAGAGCAAGATTCAGAGTTTTAATCACTCCTTTCTCGTTAACCACCGAGGGAATACTTAAACACACATCTTTGAGACCGTATTGACCATCGAGGAGAGTGCTAATAGTCAGAATTCTTTCTTGGGAACGTAAAATCGCTTTAACGATATCCGTGGTAGCTAAACCGATCGCATAGCTAGTATAACCCTTGCGTTTGATAATTTCATAGGCGGCGTTTTTAACCTGAAGAAAAATTTCTGTTAAGCTTTCTTGGTCGGCCGCGCTTAAATCCTGCCAATCTCCTTCGAGTAACCTTGCTCCTCCGATATTGGCCGAACTCCAGACAGCAAGCTCACTATCCCCGTGTTCACCGATAATATAAGCGTGGACGTTACGCGCATCTACATGGAGTTGGGTGGATAAAAGAGAGCGTAAACGGCCAGAATCTAGCACCGTACCCGAACCAATCACCCTAGAAGGCGGAAAATTGGTGATTTTCAAGGTAACATAGGTCATGATATCGACGGGATTACTCACCACCAAAATCAAAGCACTGGGGCAGTAAACAGCCACATCCTCCAGAATACGGCGAAAAATCGCCACATTTCGCTCAAGGAGATGTAATCTGGTTTCTCCCTCTTTTTGGGCAGCCCCGGCAGTAATAATCACCACATCGGCATTTTGTCCCACATCGGCCACGGTTCCCATTTTCAAGTCTGTGGGTTCAATAAAAGGCATTCCGTGCCTTAAATCCATCACTTCCCCTTCGACTTTATCCGTGGCGATATCTTGCAGAATTAATTCATCAAAACAGTCTTGAATTAACATCGAGTAAGCGCAGGCCATCCCCACCTGACCAACACCGATAATTACCCCCTTGCGAGGACGCAGCGGCGCGGGTTTTTCAGCGTAGGGATTGGGAGTAAATATTTTATCTAGCATAGATTTTTGCAGTTACTGGCTCGGTAAGCTCATTTTAAGGGGAAAAGGTTAATATCAGGTAAAAGGAGACTATCAAGAGATTTTGAGGCCATTATCGGCAATTTTTTTCTGGTAATTGGTCGGACAAATTTCTTGTCTTTATTCCCTGACCCCTAGTTTAAGAGAATTGAGGGCCGCTGACAGCTTCAGGCTATATCCTAAAATTAGGGATAAAGTGACAGTAGGAGGCGAACCGATGATCTATCACATCACCACAGAAAGAGGTTGGCAAATAGCTCGTGAAATGGGGGAATATCGGGCGTATTCCCTAAAAAATGAGGGATTTATCCATTGCTCCACCTTAGAACAAATTCCGAAAGTTGTGGCCGCTTTTTATCAAAATCAGCCAGATTTGCTGGTTTTAGCCATTTCTCTCGAACAATTGCAGTCCCCGGTCAAATGGGAGCAGCCCCAACATCCTAACCCAGAAAATGCCACTCTAGAGCTAGAAAAAGAGACCTTTCCCCATATTTACGGTGCTATCAACCTAGAATCGGTGGTTTTTGTCAAACCCTTACAGGATTTGCTCAATTCCTAGAACTAAATCATCTAACTCTTGGTAATCGGGGAGAGTAGTATCGATGCTCAACCCGCGCCGAATCACGAGGCGATCCCACTGTGGTCGCGATAATAGCTCGCTAAAGTAGCGAGCCTTGAAAATTAACAAATTTGCCTCTAGACCCGTCTTAATGCGCCCTAAATGGGGCAATCCGAGCAGATTTGCTGGGGTGAGGGTGACACTATTTACCCAGTCAGCGTAGGGTGTGTCGAGATGGGCAATCCGCACCGCTTGGGTAAAGACTTCTAAACCATCGTGATCCCCAAAACCATAAAAGGGATCGCGACAGTTATCACTGGCAAAAGCCACCGGAATTCCCGCTTTTTTCATCTCTTTTACCTTAGTTGTCCCGCGCCAAAAGGGGGTTTTTTCCTCTTGACGATCCTGTAGGTAGAGATTGCACATCGGCAAGCTAACGATAGCAATGCCCGCATTTTTGACTAAATTTAGGGTTTCTTGGATTATTTCAGGGGATTGTACCGCTAAACTGCAACAGTGACCACAGATGATTTGTCCGTCAAATTGCTCTTTGATAGCAGTACGGGCGATCGCTGCTAAACAGGTAGAATCGGAATCGCCGTTTTCATCCAGATGAAAATCGAGATTTAAACCCCTTTCTTGGGCTAATTTGAAGCTAATATCAATTTGTGCCTGTAAATCGGGATTTGTGTAGGCTACTCCCCCTAATATGCCCCCAAATTCGGCAATTTTATCGGCTAAGGCCGCTCCCTCGGAGGTTTGATAGTAGTCAAGGGAAACTAGAGAAACCGCTTGCAGGGTGATTTTACCGGCCCATTGTCGTTGCAATTCTGCCAAAGCAGTTAAGCTAATCTGTGCCTGTTGACCAAAAGAGTCGATATGGGTGCGAATAGCCGCAGTTCCATGGGCATAACTGCATTTAACGCCGAATTCCATGCGACGATACACATCCTCTAAGCGCCACTCCCGTCGGGAATCCTCTAGGGCCATTTTTAAGGCGCTGTCAAAAGTGCCATCATGGTTAGGACAACGATGCCAACTATGACCTTTATCGAGATGGGTGTGCATATCAACAAAGCAAGGAAAAACAATCTTTTTTTTGAGGTCAATAACGGGAATATTATCTTCGGGGGGGATTGTTGAGGTGATGCGATTAATGTAACCGTCATTAATTTCCAGATTAACTAAGGTTAATCCCTCGGAGGTTTGGGGAGAGAAACTCTCATTTTCTAGCAGGGAAACGGGAATATGAGCATTTTTGAGCCAGTAGCGCTCGCTTGAGGGAATCATAAGACCTCTGGTAAAAATCAAAAATTGTTGTTAGGGTTAGGAGTCGGTTGTCGGTGCATCTCACATTTGCAGGAATACCGACAATCAGCAATTATCAGTAACTCTTAGATGATTACAAATGTATCAGCAGCCGCGTGTAAGCATCCCACCGAAAAACTAATGCGCTCCGGGGTTTGGGGGCGGCGCCACGCCCCCAACGGGGGGTTTGGGGGGTTCTACCCCCCAAAAGCTTGGATTGAGTGATAAAATCGGAAGTAATGCCCGATCTTAGCCGAGAGTTTCCCCGTAAAAATCCCAATTGGTAGATTGACAAAAATGAGATGCAGCCTCGGTCGTCGGTTGTCAGGAGAATTAAGAATGAATAATAATCAATTAAGGGGTATTAAGTAAGGATTGTTAAATGGCATCAACAGTGCTATCTTTTCCCTGATTACTGATTACTGATAAACCGGTAGTCGCGCCTTTAATTCCCAGCCATAAATTGCTAAAAATTCCTTTAATTTATCGGGGTGTAAATGGAGGTAATCGGGATTAACTTCATCGATAAGGCCAATACCGCCTAAATCCCGCGCTCCTGCCGCTAAACAATCCAAGAGAAAAAGAGGATCGGGTACTAAATTCGGGGGAATTTGAATGACAATATCTGGGGGCAAAATTTCCCTAGCTTGTCTAACCAGATCGGGTAATTTTTGCAGATCAAAAGGATTATTTTGCCACTGTTCTCTTTTGCCCGGATTGTAGGGTTGTAGGATCACTTCTTGAATATGTCCCCAACGTTGATGAATAGTGGCAATAGTTTCTAAGGTTACTAAGCGATCGCATTCTGTTTCACCAATTCCTAATAATAAACCCGTGGTAAAAGGAATTCCTAATTCTCCCGCCCATTGTAACTGCTCTAAGCGCAGGGATGGCACTTTACTGGGGGCATGACGATGGACGGTATCTAATAAAGTCACCGTCATTTGTTCTAACATTATGCCCATAGATAGATTGACATTTTTCAGTTTTTCCATCTCGGCAAAAGTTAAAATCCCCGCATTGGTATGGGGATAAAAACCCATATTTAAAGCCAATGCTGCTAAATTATAAATATGCCGAAACCATGACTCTCGATTGGCTGCTAAAGGATGAACTTCGCCGCTAAGAATTAAAATTTCCGTAATTTCCGAACCCTGCAAAGCAGTTAAAATCTCTTTGGCCTTGTCTAGACTTAACCAGCCATCAGTGCCTAAATCCCTGCGAAAATTACAATAACTGCAACGATTGAAACACTCGTAGGTAGGTACAAGGGTATGAGAGGGACTATAGGTGACAATTCTTGACATTTTTTTCGGAATTGGAGTTCATTACGAGCATTCAAGGGCGATAAAATTTGCTATCGTGGGAAGAATTGCTGTTTTATTCACTTAAAAACGCTCTCCCTTTTCGCTTCCTCCTATGATTTTCGATCCTGCCAGTCTTCCCTCCCATCGTCAAACGATTCGTCCGATTAGCGCCACGGCCCTGCACGGAATTGTATTTCAAGATAACAAATTAATCGCTATCGACGCAAAAAACGGCTATTTATACCAAATTGCCCTCGATACTGGTCATACAACTGTACTTAATTCCCATCGCTGGCAAGAATTCGTCGGGACGACGGGATTGGCCATCGATGATCAAAATAACCTCTGGTTTACTACCCGCGAAAATCTCTACTGCTGCACTCTCGAAGATTTTACCCCGAAATTTTTTACCCGTCTTCCCTACACCGCTAACGGAGTCGCCGTAACTGGTAACACAATTTATGTCACTTGTCAACGTTCTGGACAAATCTTTATATTTGATCGCCAATCGGGACAGGAAATTACTCGTTTGTACGCGCCGGGTATCGGCATCGAAAATATCACCATTCGCGGGGAAGAACTTTGGCTAACGGATACCCTAGAACAAACGGTTTACTGTCTTGATCGCGCCACGGGAGAACAGCTTTTTAGCATGATAACTCCTTTTGAATCACCGACGGGATTAGCATTTTATCGCGATGCGAACAGTGGCAAGGATATCTTATATGTGGCCTATGCTTTCCAAGAACCCTTTATCCGCGATAATCCCAATTCCGAACAGGTTTACGAACTTAGTTATCGTCCGCGTACTTTTGTCCATCCTCTATATTTTCACTACGATCCCGCTAAAAAATACGCCCTTTCTAATGGTTATCTGATTGAATTATCCTACGTCGAGGAATTGGAACCTCTATATAATATCGAACTAAAAGATGTGGAATGGCGCATCGCTTTACCCCTAGAAACACCGCGGCAAAAAATTCGCAGCGTCGAAGCGGTGGGATTGCCTTTTACTGAAGAAATTCAGGATGGGCAGCGGGTGGCAGTATTTAAGTTCAAGCAAATAACCGCCAAACAACGTCATATTTTTGGTTGGAAAGTGGTCTTAGAAGTGTGGGGAATTAAATACCAAATTACTCCCAAAGATTGCGAAGATTTACCACCCTTACCCGCCGATTTTCCCGATCGCTATTTGATCGATAATGATGATCTGGCTATGAATACAGAAATTATCCTCAATGCTGCCCAAGAAGCGATCGGTCGGGAAACCAATCTACTCAGAAAAGTTTATAGTATTCGTAACTACGTCTATGATCAGCTTTCCTACGGCATCAAACCCAACATCGACACCCCCGATATTGCCCTGCGGCGCGGAGTGGGTTCCTGTGGCGAATATGTGGGTTTATTATTGGCTTTGTGTCGTCTCAATGGTATTGCCTGTCGTACGGTAGGACGTTATAAATGCCCACCCCATCCCCTCGAACGTAATTTACCCCTCGAACCGGATTACAATCACGTCTGGATGGAATTTTATCTGCCCTCTATCGGTTGGGTTCCCATGGAGTCCAATCCCGATGATATTTTTGAAGGTGGTCCCTATCCCAATCGTTTCTTTATGGGTTTAGCTTGGTATCATACGGAAATTGCCAAAGATATCCCCTTTGAACGAATGCTCAGTCAAGGACAACCGGTGTTAAAAACCCAAGTTCCCATCGGCGATTTAGCGATTAATCACGTTCAATTTATCATTCTTGAGGAATTAGCCCCAAAAGACTAGAATTCTGAGCCATCATCTAGGATGCCCATTTCTCTGTCTCTTTCTTCTTTGAGTTCTTTGACCATTTGTAAACCCGCACCCACACAGAAGCCTAGGGCTGCTCCGGCACTGGCAAAATAACGTCCATAGATGATTTGATAGTTATAGGGATTTTTATAGTTGACTTGGCTGGGATTGCGTTCAATGCGGCTAATGCCATAACCGATACCTGCCCCGACTAAAGCCGTCACTAGGCCTGAAAATAGAACTAGACGAAAGTTCATGATCTTATCTCCCGATGGACTCTGACTTTAGATTATCGCTGAAAATTAGTTCCTGGCAAGCGATCGCAATAATTCGTTATCAAGTGAACCAAATCGCCCACAAAGCTAGAACTGTGGATAGGAAACCATAGGATTTATCGAATCGTCAAAAAACCAATCTTTCCCTATAGGTAGTTATTGGTAAAAGTTAAGGTGATTTATCTATTACCAGACTTTTTTTACTCCTGTAGGTAAACCAACTCGCATAAAAAATCTAGCGAAAGCTTGAGATAAATGTTCACGATAGGGAGGACGTAAACGAAGTCGAGGTTGCTGTTTATTTTGCAAGAAGGATTCCAAAAAAGTCCTCGGCAAAGTGTACACATCATGAAAATCAACTATTCGATGAGTTAATTTTAGGTTGCCAATTTCCCCTTCGTTGAGCATAGAAAGATTCCATATATAACCATTTTTAATATCATCACAATATCTCCCCCACGCCTTGGCCGTAGGATTTTGTTTCATATTGTTCATTGTCTGTTCCCAATATTCTTGATATTGGCTGAGAGCAAAGTGAGGGCAAAGGATGACATTATTGACTTTCTTGTTTTCTAAGTCGCAGCCTTGGGTGATAACAACCAGATCAATCTCAGCTACTTCCACTAAGGATCGAAGTGTTTCAATTTCTGTTTGATTGCTTACCTCAACAGATTTAGAAGCCCAACGAACCACAGGACAATTAAGAATAATATCCCCTTGGGTTAACTCAACATTTGCATCTACCGCCTCATACCAAAGGTCATTAGTTATCATCTTCGATTCGAGAATTATCAATTATAACACAAGGTTTCCAAGTGGATTTTTCCTGAGATTTAATGTTTACTTCTTCGGAAAATAAGATTTTCGTTTGATGAGAAACTACAAAAACTCCTCGACAATCCAGTTCATCATCATCTTCTGCTGCTGCGTCTATCCGGCAAGATTCTGATGATAAAGCTGTGGGTAATTTTACCACTTCTATCAAGGGTGGTTGTTCGTAGGAGGGTAATTGTTTACTGTCTGTTTCCACTTTCACGTTAACTGCCTCGTTGACTAAGTTGGGCGATTAATTAGGTTATACCTCAATATCTAGACTAACTCAAGGCGGCGGGCTGATTTGCTCACACTTTACATCCCGTAAAATGGTAGCACTTGGGTCTAGTGGGGAGGTTTTTCCGCTACCAGCTAAATCGAGAATATCAGGGGCATTGATGCCTAAAGGGAGAGAAAATGTATTAGGCTAAAAACTAAACTATTTTGGCAAGATTTCTTTGAAGACCTCCTCAGCCTACTTATTGGTTTTCCACGGTAGTCGCGATCCGCGTCCAGCCATGGCGGTGACACGATTAGCAGCCTTAGTTCAGGAAAAAATCAGTCAACCCGCCGAAAGATTGGCGAGTAAATCGGAGTTTAGCCCACCTATAGCGGTTCTAGAAGCAGATAATCGGGTATTAGTAGGGACTGCCGCCCTAGAATTAGCGATAACACCTCTCCATCAACAAATAGAAGCTTTTGCCCAACAAGCGCAAAGCCAAGGATGTAACCGGTTGCAGATTATCCCCCTGTTTCTCCTGTCGGGGGTTCACGTTAAAGAAGATATTCCCGCGGCCGTGGCCAAAGTGCGAGCGCCAATTAAGCTAGAGTTAAAGCCCCATTTAGGCAGTTATCAGGGCATAAAATCGCTGTTATCCCGACAATTTGCCGATTTAAGCCACCAAGACCGCATTTTACTGTCCCACGGTAGTCGTCGCCCCGGGGGTAATCGGGAAGTGGAAAATCTAGCGGCGTTTTCTGGGGCAATTACAGCTTATTGGTCGATAGAACCGAGTTTATCCCAACAAATCGGGAGTTTAATCGCTCAAGGTAGCCAAAAAATCGCTATACTGCCCTATTTCCTCTTTGCTGGTGGAATTACGGATGCGATCGAAGCTCAAGTTTTTGACATATCACAAAAGCATCCAAATGTCAATATATTTTTAGGTGAATCTTTGGGGGCGACGGGGGAATTAGCCGAGATTATTGTTGAGGAAGGATGTGGATGAAGCGGGCAGCGATCGCTTTGGGCGGTAATTTAGGGGATTCAGCGACAATTTTAGGGCAAGCTTTAGGGGAATTAGAGCGAGTCAAAGGAATTAAACTAGAAGCTCATTCCCAATGGTATCAAACCGCAGCCGTCGGCCCTCCTCAGCCCGATTATCTCAACGGTTGCGCCATTGTGCAAGTGGATTTATCGCCCTTAGATTTACTGCATAAATTATTAGAAATCGAGCAGTTATTCGGGAGAGTCCGACGGGAAAGATGGGGACCGCGTACCCTCGATTTAGACTTAATATTTTATGATGACCTGATCTTAGAAACGCCCGAATTACAGATACCCCATCCCCGCTGCCGAGAACGGGCCTTCGTGCTGCTTCCCCTGGCAGAAATTGCCCCCGATTGGCGAGATCCCGTAACCGGAAAAACTATCCTTCAGCTATTGGGGCAATTGGGATTGGCGGAGTAGGATGTTAGGTGTTGGGGTTTTAGGGTTTTAGGGTTTTAGGGTTTTAGTTGAAATTCCCCCATCTCTCCTGCTCCCCACTTCCCCACTTCCCCACTTCCCCAACTCCCCACCACCCCACTACCCCACTTCCCCACCTCCCCACTTCCCCACCTCCCCTAACCCCAAATAACCGCGTCTCAGTTACCGCCCCGAAACTCTACAATAAAGGCAGCAGCAGCATCAATAAACAGTAAAAAAATCAACCGTGACCAAGACCCCATCCCTCGAGGAAACTCATTACAATCAGGCTAAAGCTAGTTTACAACAGGCCTTAACTTGGTATGCCAGTTTTCGCCGCCATTGGAATTATCCCCCCGATCCCCAACTTCAGGCCGCCGTTAAACAGGATTTGCAGTCCCTAAAATCGGCCTTGCATAAACTGGATGAAACAGTGATTCGGGTGGCAGCCTTCGGGTTAGTCAGTCGCGGTAAATCCTCGGTGGTAAACGCTTTAGTCGGTCAAAAAGTCCTGGCAACCGGACCCCTGCACGGGGTGACACGCTGGCCGCGATCGGTGCGTTGGACACCAGCCACGGGTAAAATTCAGATAGAATTAATCGATACCCCCGGATTGGATGAGATTGAAGGGGAAGCGCGGGCGAATATGGCCAGAGAAGTCGCTAAAAGTGCCGATTTAATTTTATTTATCGTCGCGGGGGATATTACCCGCACTGAATACGAGGCCTTGGCAGAATTGCGCCAGGCGAAAAAACCGATCATTTTGGTGTTTAATAAGATTGATCTCTATCCGGAAGCCGATCGCCGCCAGATTTTTCAGCAGTTACAGAGATTAGGAACCAATCGGGACGAAAAAACGTTAGAAGATTTGTTAACTAGCGATGAGATAGTTATGGTAGCCGCCGAACCGCAACCGATTCCCGTCCGGGTGGAATACCCCGATGGGTGCGTGGTGACTGAGTGGGAAACCCCTCCCCCCCAAATTGAGGAGCTGCAAGATAAACTCTTAACGATTTTAAATCGGGAAGGGCGATCGCTGCTGGCCTTAAATGCTCTAGTGCAAGGGCAAGAAGCGGAGGAAAATATCGCTAGAAAAACCCTGGAACTCCGGGACAGTCAAGCGGAGGAAATTATCTGGCAATACGCGAAATATAAGGCTTTAGCGATTGCGGCCAATCCGATCGCTATTTTAGACCTACTAGGGGCTTCAATCGTCGATTTAACTCTAGTTCGGGCTTTAGCTCGTTTGTACGGCTTGCCGATTACCAGTCACCAAGCTGGTCAACTCTGGCGGACTCTACTTTTGAGTAGTGCGGGGTTGCTGGTGGGGGAAATCCTCAGCACTGTGATTATCGGTTTGGGCAAAACGGCGGCGGCAGCGGCGAGTATTTTTGAAAATCCCACCTCTTTAACCCTCTACGGTAGCACCGCTCTCTTACAGGGAGCAATTGCCGCTTATGGAACCTATATCATCGGGAAAGCCGCTAAAATCTATCTAGAACGCGGTTGTAGTTGGGGGGCATCCGGACCGAGTACGGTGATCAATCAAATTCTCGCTCAAGTTCATCCGCAAACTATTTTATATCGTTTACGTCTAGAACTAGAACAGTGATTTTAAAGGAAAAAGTAAAAAGGAAAAAAGGCAACAGTGATCAATTAAATATGGTTCTTCGTTACTTGGCATGGTTCGATCGGATGGCATAAATCGACTAAATTCTTATCTGGCAAGAGACTTAATTGATTAGTTCGTTTTAGAGCGAAAACAATTGACAAAAATCGCAGCCATGTCTTTCTATATAATGGTTTCATCCCTTATAACCCCGTCCATTGCATAACACGAACCACTGACGACCGACTCCTGACTACTGATGACCGACTCCTAATTTTAGAAACTTAATTTTTGACAACGACAACTAGCTAGAAATATTGAGAGAAAATCATGTCTGCTGCCCATAAGTCCTATATTCCCGTTCCCGTTCCTAGCCAAAAAAGCCAAGGGAGTCAACGTCGTCCCCAGTCGCGGGTAACTCCCCCCAACCCCACTACTAAACCAGTTACTCAATCCTCCCCGACTCCCACCGTCAAACCGACGACTAAATCGGTGGCGAGAGTTCCCGTGGCCCCGACACAAAAACAATTAGCCTCGCGTCAATTACGTTCCCTTTGCCTCCTAGAAAGAATAGTGGCCGTGATTACTTTTTGTCTGTTGGGTTCGACTCTGGGAATATATGCTTGGACGGTATATATTCCCAAGGTTTGGGACAAAGAATTTGGTAAACTGGAAACACTGCAACGTCACGAGCGCCATCTTTTGTCCACCAATGAAACCCTTAAACATCAACTAGCTCAACAAGCAGAAAAACCCGAAACCGGATTAACTCATCCCCAACCCTTCCAAACTATCTTTTTACAGCGTAAATCTGCCCCTAACCTGAAACCTGCCAACGCTTCTCAACCCCAATCTACCGTCAATTCTCGACCGAGAAGTGCCTATTAACAGTTATCAGTTATCAGTTATCAGTTATCAGTTATCAGATGTGAGTTTTTAAGTGTGCAGTATTAAATAGAAGTTTCCTACTGTCTGTTTACTGATTACTGATTACTGATTACTGTTTACTGTTTACTGATTACTGTTCACTGGTTACTGCTTACTGATTACTGTTCACTGGTTACTGCTTACTGTTCACTGGTTACTGAAAGATACTGCTCATGACTGACACAAAAAGACCCAGATTTAGAGGTAAAAAAACTCGATCGCCCTCTGGCAGGATCCGGGACAGAAAGTCCTATTTAAACGCCAAAAAACGGCAAAAAAAGTTAAAAAATTGGCCTTTGAGTAACGGGCGATTGGTGGCGGTGTGGTTGATTTTAGTCATGGGTATTGTGGGTTTAGCTTGGCGATTGTACCAGTTGCAAATAGTACAAGGACAGGAGTTGCAAAAAAGAGCCAGACAACAGCAAACTACCAGTATTAGACCCTATATTCCCCGACGGGCGATCGTCGATAGTAATGGTAATGTTTTGGCGACCGATCGCTTGATTTATACTCTTTATGTACACCCAAAACTGTTTGCGATTCCGCCGGCAGAAGTGGCTGATAAATTAGCTCCTTTATTAAATATTCCCAGTAATCAACTGATTCAAAAATTTAAAGAAAAAGAAACAGGAATTCGTTTAGCCAATCAATTAACCGAATCCGTGGCTAGGGGCTTAAAACAATTATCTCTTGACGGTGTAGAATTAGAGGAAAAGTACGCTCGTTATTATCCCCAAGACGATGTGGCAGCCGACGTGATTGGCTATGTAGATAAAGAACATCGTGGTCAAGCAGGATTAGAGAGAGGTTCCAGTCAGTTATTAGAAAGAGATCCCTTTTCTGTCAATACAAGACGCATGGGAGACGGGCGAATTTTACCAGCTTTTGTTCCCCATGGTATCTTTCAATTTGATGAATTACAGTTAGAAGTAACCCTCGATTTAAAACTACAAAGAGCGGCGCGGACGGCCCTACGAGAACAGCTAAAAAAATTTAATGCTAAACGGGGAGCCGTCATCGTCATGGACTCCCTTGATGGTTCTCTTTTAGCCCTAGTTTGTGAGCCAACTTTTAACCCCAACGAATACTATAAAGCCAATGTGGCTCTATTTAAAAATTGGACCGTAGCCGATCAGTACGAACCGGGGTCAACTTTTAAACCAATTATTGTCGCCATGGCCATGGAAGCGGGGGCAATTAAAGCTAGTACGGTAGTCAATGATCCGGGGGCAATTACTGTCGGTCCCTGGACGATTAAAAATGCCTCTAAACAGGGTTATGGGGCGCTAGATATGGCCAGAGTTCTGCAAACCTCTAGTAACGTGGCCATGGTGCAAATTGCCCAAAAAATGGGGCGAGTTGATTTCTATAAAAGTTTATTAGGATTGGAAATAAATCAAAGGGTTGGCGTAGATTTACCCGGAGAAGTGGCAGGATATCTCAAACCCGAACAAGAATTTCTGGATAATGCCATTGAATCGGCCACCGCTTCCTTTGGTCAAGGTTTATCCCTAACGCCTTTAAAATTAGTACAGTTGCACGGTGCGCTGGCCAATGGTGGCACCTTAGTAACTCCCCATGTGATCAAAGGATTAGCCGACGACCGCGGCCGTTTGCACTGGCGGCCCGGTTATCCCAGCAAAAAAGTCTTTTCTCCCACCGTGGCCCGGCAAGTGGTGGAAATGATGGAAACCGTCGTCAGCAAGGGGACGGGGGTAGCGGCCCAAATCCCCGGTTATCGCATCGGAGGCAAAACGGGAACCGCACAAAAAGCTAGTCCGACGGGGGGTTATCTACCTAACGCCAAAATTACCAGTTTTGTGGCGATTTTACCGATCGAATCGCCCCGTTATGTGGTTTTGGTGGTGGTGGATGAACCCAAGGGTGCCAATACTTTTGGCTCCACTGTTGCCGCTCCAGTGGCAAAAACGGTGATGAATACGCTCATTTCCCTCAAAGGTATCCCCCCCACCTCCAAGGTCGTTCCGGCGGGTTCTGCGACCAATAAACCCCCGCGGCACGATTAATTTAAGTCTTTTTGAAAGAGGCTTTATTTAACAAAGCACAGAGAAATATTATGGGGCTGTCATTCCCATTTCGATCCATACTTCTATCAAATCTCGTATAACTCCTGTAACCATCTCAAAAAATTTGCCGATTGGGGATGGGATTGATTAAGTATTCTTTGTTTTACTGCATCGTGAAGTTGTTTCCCCGGCGGATATTGCCAAGCTAAATAGGTATGAATATTAGCCTTATCTAGATGATAATCTCTATAGGTTGCCCCCTGTTGTTTTGCCTCTATCACCTTGTTTTGTGTATATTGCCAAAGATTATTATCGGGAACTAAATAGGCTAAAAAAGTCTCTAACATCCCTCTAGATTGATTATCTGGCATCATCCACACACCGAATTTTATCCCCGATTCTAGAGTCATAATTAATCCCGCTGCTGGTAAATTTTGAGGTAAGCTAGGTATATTTGGTAAACAGGCATTATATAAACTTTTCCAACGATTATCAGGTTCTTCGTCCGCATCCATAATAATTCCTAAATGAGTTAGTCCGTTAGGAGTTTTTAGTTGCGTAGAGATATATTTAGGTTTTAGTAAATTTTCAACACCATCACAATTTATGATATTCAATGGTTCTTCCCCTCTATTCCAAGTAACTCCATTTGCTGCCATTAATTGGGGAATAACTCTCAATTCCTCTGCACCTTCCACTAATAACTTTTTTGTCTCTATTTTAGGCATTGTTACCGCACCTCAAGATTACTTGTAGCAGCAATAACAATTTCTTCTGGATCAAAGATTACAGATTGGCTTTTTTCCCTATCTATCCTTTGAATAGTAATCTCGTTATCGGTAATTTTTTCTTCGGTAATTAATTCGGCTAAACTTTGCCAACAATCGCGGCTGTGAGTGGTGGCAAATACCTGAATATTGAGTTTTTTGGCGGTTTCCCAGACTACTTTCCACATATCAGTCATGACAGTAAAATGCAATCCGCTATCAATTTCATCAACTAATAAAATTCCATTTTCAAGATTAACCATTGCTAAAACTAATCCTAACATTCGCCAAAATCCATCGCCTAAACTGCCAATAGGTATAGGTTGATCATGATTTTTAATTTTGATTAAAAACCCACCTCTAACACCTAGGTTATTTGAAGTTAAATACTTGCCAGAACCAACAATGGCTATTCTTTCAATTTTTGGCTCAATAATTTTCAAAGATTCAATAATTAAATCTTCTAAAGGAGAGAGAACAATGTTATCAAAAAGTGCTGCCATATCAGAACTTGTTAGAGAAAATGGTGTTAAGAACTTCAATTTAATTTTATTATCAATACCTATTTTATGGGAAATTCTGCTTAAACTAGCTATTCTTCTTATAGAATCTCTGGCAAGAGTACCGTTGGCAAGAAGTTCCATTTCAATAGGTTTTTGTGAGCCAATCCATCCAATACTTAAAATAAGTTTACCCCATTCCTCATCGTCGAAATTGTTATCATTATTTTGATTTATATCATCATTTTTGTCTGAAAATAAAGATAGTTGTATAGGAATGCTTTCAACAGAAATGGTAACACTTGCTAGATAGGATTTGCCATATCCACTGATGATAATTTTTTTACTTGGGATGATTTCATGCCCAGGAAATAAATGACAAATTTCAAAAACTTTAGTGCGACTAGGTAGATTACTTTCTGACCAACCAAACTCACCTCTATAGCTAATAGTTTCAAGAAATATATCTATATTATTCTGAGCATACAAAAACTGAATCGCTTCTAAAATAGAAGTTTTACCGCTATTATTTTTACCCACTAAGAGATTAATTCGACCAAGATTGGCCATCTCAAAATTCTGAAACCCGCGAAAGCCTTCAATTTTTAGGGATTGTAACATGAGTGATTACCCCGGATTTTCAGTTATTAAATCTAGTTTATCTCAACCCCAGTAGCCAAAGCCCCCGACGAGACTAGATAGCGCAGACTCACCTTACCATCGCGGATTAACTCAATCAGCGCTTTTAGTCCCTTTTCACCTTTCGAGCATTATAGCTGGTTTCGGGGCAGAAAACCAGCAAAAACATGACTACAGAGGGAATCGCTGACTCTAGAGATTAATGACAATAAATTCCTAGCTGCTGATACAGTTCAACCTCATCCTTGCAAACAGTTAAGGTTTTTTGTTCTTCAATATTCTGAATGACTTGTTGAGTTTTTTGGTTAAAATCGCTTATCGTATAATTACCTTCTGCAATTCGTCTTTCTTTTTCCTCTAATTCGAGACAAAGTTCCATAGCTTCTTGAATATTGCTCAAAGCTTCTTCGAGATTATGTCCTTCACTAATACAACCGGGGAGAGAAGGAACAGAAAGATTATAATCTCCTTCCTCGCTTGGTTCTAAAATAACATTTACTTTCATATTGGCTCAGGGTAATAATAAGATAACTATATTATAAGTGATGTTGCCGGGGACTTACTCAAATTCTTCTAATTGCGATCGCACTAATTCTAGGGGAAGTTTTAAAACTCTAGCAATTTGTTCGATAGTTAATCCTTCTTTGATTAATTCGGGAATGGTTTCTAATTTAGCTTGTTGATAAATTTTAGATGAGGGTAATTCACTGTTCTCTTTTCCAGTACAAAAATTACCGCTATTGATTTGTATAACGTCTTTAATATTACTAGAGTTAGAGAAATTAGAATAACAATATCTTTGTAAACTCGATTTAATGTTAGCCTTACTGACTTCCTGTCCTAATATTTCTGATAAGGTTTTCCATAATTTACCTGCTGTTTCCTTGATATATTTCTGAGAACGATGATTTTTTTGAGCTATTTCGGCGTATTTTTGATGATTGACGACTCCCTCTAAGATTTCATGCTGAAGATCGTCTAAATGTTCTCCTGTATGGGAGAAAACAAGCTCATCAATAGTTATTATAAAAGATTGAATATCGAATGAGTTCATAGGATGATTTTAAACAGGGAGTTAAGTCAGGATTGCCTGATATTATAGCGCAAAATGCAAACTTAGTGTCTTTATATTTCTTTATAGGGCTTTTATGGGTCTTGAAAGTAAATTTTGATTTATTTACACTTTCATTAATTATTTTACTGATAGAGTTTTTTTATGAAGTTTCTTCGTTTTTGCGCCCTGTTCTCTGTACCTATTGCTACGGTAGGGATAACAACCTGTATTGTTAGTTTACCAAGTCAGGCCGTTGAACTTGTATTTTCAAGTCCTGGTGTAATCAAAGGTGTAAATGGAGTGTCTTTTACTTTGCCAAGTACGGGTATCTCAAAAACCTACAATATTATTCTTGAACGAGGAACAGTAAATGATATCTATGGTACACCTCCACTATTTGATGTGTTTACTGAAGAAGATGCTTTAGCTGCCATGAATGCTTCTGCTCAGGGTATAAACTTTTATATTACTAATGTATCTGAAAATCTGTCATTTGAATCTTTAGGAACAGATGCATTTTATATTCCATATTTTACGGATTCCGTTAACGTTGATGTAAGTTCTAGTAAAAAAGTAGTCCAACCACCAGGACTTAGGGACTTGCGCTTTGATAATGTACCATTTAGGGCTGGTCTTATTCTTCTAGAGAGCGATTTTCTGGCTGGGATATTATTCCCACGCAAGTCCCTTATAGAGGTAGGCTTTATAGATTTACCTGTTGATGTTGAGGTAGTTTATACACGCCTTATACAAGTTCCCGAACCCACTTCAACTTTAGGACTCTTTTCTCTAGGAATACTCGGTGCTGGTGCAACCATAAAACGCCAAGTTAAACGCCATCATTCTATCGAAAAAGAAACCACCAAAATAGGCTAAATTGCCCATTAATATAACTCATGCCCCTTAATTTTACAGAATTGAGGGGGATTTTTATGGGCTATAATTTGATATAAATGGGTTGGGTTAGGCAATGCCTTGTTTTTAGGGAAAAAAATCAAGATATAAATACTGCCCTAACACACCAAAAAAAAGTTTTTGTTCTAAGTAGCTGGTTATAATTAAATTGAAGATAGATTTTGCCTCTGATCCCCCCTGCCCCCCTTGATAAGGGGGGTGCCGATAGGCGGGGGGATCTCCCCTTAATAAGGGGGGTGCTGATCCCCCCTTAGTCCCCCCTTATTAAGGGGGGTATCTGACAATTTTTAACAGCTACCCACTATTTATAACAAAGCCATTTCTCCCACCACTTCCAAGCGGGTATAACTGCCGATTTTGAGGAATTTTTCCGAGAGAGATTCGGCCACATTAGGAGTAATCCAGCCTAACTGTTTGAGAATTTGCAAAGCGGCGGCATATTTAGCCCGTTTGGAACCATCTAGGGCTTTAATTGCTAATCCTAAACCTTCACCGACGCGCCCAATACATTGAATACCTTCGGCCCCGGCTTTACTGACGATTTCCCCTTGGCTAACCTGCATTAATTCCGTATCAAAAGCCCCTTCTCCTGCTACCATGCGGGGATGATAGGTCATCGCCCGGACGATTCTTTCTAAGTCTAAACGGTTGCCAGAGGCTAACTGGGCGTAGAGATGGGCCATTTGCCCCAACTGCATTGAATAGGTGGGCGCGCCGCAGTCATCGTGGGCGCTGATTAATTCATCCCCCGGCATCCCCAATAATTCGGCAATTTTGCTGAGAATTAGCTTCTGTATCTGACTAGAACGCCGCAGATAGCTATTTAACGGCCAGCCACGCTGTTGACACACCGCTAACATCCCGGCGTGTTTACCAGAACAATTGTACTGCAAGCGACTGGGTTTACCTTCCGGGAGAGGACATTGCAGGGCATTAGGATCGATATCGGCGCGCCAGAGAATATTAAAGACTTGACGGGCGTGTTCCACCGTGCCTTGGTGAGAACTACAGATAATGGCTAGATCCTTATCGTTGAGATCGTAGCGTTCGAGGGTGGCGGTACTGATGACAGCCAGTGCTTGAAAAGGTTTCAGGGCCGAACGAATAAAGGCGCTAGTTTCGGCGCTGCCGGCGGTGGATAATACCCGGCCGCGGTCATCGCAAATAGCGGCCTCGACATGATGGACCGATTCAATAATGCCTTCCCGGAGGAGATGAATTTCTAAGCGGTGGGTTGGTGTACGTTTTACCCTATTCATTCAGATTGGTGATTGGTTGCGGTTAGTGAGTGAAAAATAGCCAGAAAAGACCACTGATAGCGACAATTGCCCCTAGAATCAGGGCGGTTTTTTGTAAACGCTGGAGAATGGGCTGGATTTGATAGGAGACGATTAAACGATCGCGGGTTAAAATGGCGGCGGTTTTTGTCCAGATTTGGCCATCGTACCAGCCCGACTCTTCATAAAATACTTTCTCCGATTGCAAGCGATCATAGACGTAGATCCAGCCCAGATACAAGCGCAATAACACCAATCCTACCAAAATTGTCGAGCCAAAAATCCCCGCGCAGAAGAAGAGAAAAGGGGCCTTTTTGAGGGGAAAACTAGCGGCGGCAATCGGTCCGACAATTAACCATGTCCATAACCATAACCAGACAATTTTTTTTGTATAAGAGGCTACATCTAGCGTCGCCCAACGGAAAAACCAAGATTCTTTTAATTGTTCGTACTCGTTAACCGGTTGCTGTTCTTCCGGGACGGGACAGAAATCAAGGGAGGATTTCATGGATTCTACTCCTCTAAATGGTCGCTAGGTAGAGGAATACGTTGGGCATGACCCCAAAAAGCTTCTAAATTATAAAATTCTCGCTCTTTTGGTAAAAAGATATGGACAATGATATCGCCATAATCCATCAGGATCCAGCTACCTTCGCTTTTTCCTTCCACTTGTCGGGGGGATTGCTGCCATTCTAGTTCCATAGCAGCTTCGATCGCATCCTCGATCGCTCGCACTTGAGTGGTAGAATAGCCGGTAATAATCAGAAAATAATCGGTTAAATAACAGATATCGGCGACTTTCAGGATGGCGATGTCCCCTGCTTTCTTGTCCTCGGCAGCGGTAACAATTGTCTCTAGAAAATTTTCGGTCTTGAGATTTTCGGCGACGGGGGTAATAATTCCAGTGGGATTGGTCATTCAGGTTGTAGTTATCCTTTGGCTGAGGTGGTTTTAAGCGAGTCTTGAGATTATGTTAATCAATGGTTTTAGTTTTTGTTGGTTGTTCTTTAACAATTTGTAACGCCCAGTTGCGCGTTAGCACGGTGCGGGGATGAATGGGACAATGGCTACTTAAAAGATATTTTAGGGAATAATCACAGGTTTGTTGAACGCTTTTATGGAGATTTTGATAGCTGAGTTGTCGTAGGGCGTTTAATTCGGGTGTATCGCCGCGATTGGGTTCCAAGGCATCGGCAATAAAGACTATACAGCTAAGATCACTCATATTGGGTTTACCGAGGGTATGATTGCGAATTGCTTCGAGAATTTCCTCATCGGTAACGTTAAATTCTTTTTGGGCGACAATTGCACTGACATCGGCGTGGAGTAAGTGGGGATGGGATAAACAGATATTATCCACGTCTATTCCCGCCGATTCCGCCATTTTTAGCAGTTTTTTGGGCTTGAAAAATTTAGCCAGATCGTGTAGTAATCCCGCTTGCCCTGCTTGGACGGGATCGAGATGGTGATGACGAGCTAAATCAATACACATGGTCTCCACACCGAGAATATGTCGCAGACGGTGTTCGTTGACGTTTTCTTTTAACCAGTCGATAACTTGCTGTCGCATCTTTTTTTTGCCCTTGTGGAACCCCAAAACGATTGTAACAATTACTATACAATTTTGCCTATTGCTCCCGGGTTCGATCTTTACCAATCATCCTCGCAACTAGCTTCTAAAACTTCTTCTTGCTGCCAATCATCCTGAAAAGGTTGTACCACTTTACCGATCGCATCGGCCACAAAAGACTTAATAAATTCTTCCTTGCGACTGAGTTGAAATTGTCTTTGTACCACTTCCGTCATACCACCGTCACCCCAGTCTTGATCCTGACGGAAATATTCAATAAAACTTTTGCCGGCAATGCGGGTTAAATAGGCGGCACTGACCCCTTGAATTGCCTTACCGACTATATAGGTAGTAAAATTTAACTGTAGGATTCTGGCTAATAATTCTACTGCTCCTTTCACTACTCCCAAACTAACTAGAGTTTTGCCCAAAGATAGAGCCAATTCCTTGCCTCGATCGCTGTTAATTTCACAGCCATAAACTTGACCAATTTCCCTGACCATTTGAGCATTAACCGCCGCCGTTGCTAACATATCGAACACTGGTAAGGGAGTCACCGCAATCACTCCCGCACCGATCCACTGATAGCGAGCGATAATTTTATCAGCTTGGCGACGACGTTGGCGATCAATAATTTTCCTAGCTTCTTCTCCTAATCTTTGGGATTGTAAGAGGATATTATCCGCCACCAAATCCTCCCCTTCGGCCCGTAAAACTGAAGCCAAACGTTTAATTAAAGCTAAAATATCTGGTTCCGGTGTGATCATTTGTCCACCGGTTAACTGTACTGGTTGGGGATTAGCGGCGACGGCAATAATATCGGCTGAAAGGACCACTCCTTTTAGACGTTCTCGTAATTGTTTTAAAATAATGTCTCGATCTTCATCGCTATAGAGATCGATTTTATTAAAGACTAAGAGAGAACGTTTACCAATATCAATTAAACGCAATAAAGGGCCGTATTCCGATTGTCGAATATCGTTATCAATGACAAATAAAAGTAAATCTGCTTCCGTGGCTAATTGTCGCGCTAACTGTTCCCTTTGACCTCCGGCTGCACCAATTTCAAGAATGCCGGGGGTATCGGTAATTTGAATTTCCCGATTCACACCTTTCATTTTTAAACTATAGGTTTCCCCTTTTTCCGTGGTTCCCATGGTTGCCTCCACATTGCCCACCATTTGACCGATGAGGGCGTTAATTAGGGAGGTTTTTCCCGCCGATCCCGTGCCGAAAACAATGATTTTAACTTCTTTTCTGGCTAAACTTCGCTCAATTTCTTGGGAACGCTTAATAAAAACCTGTTGGGTTACTTTATCTTGAATTTGCTCCACTTGTTGCCGGATAGCTTTTAAGGTTTCCCCGGCGGCCTCGGTTTTTTCTACCGGTAATTTTAGGGGTGGACGGGAGGAAGAACGCAACCCGCGGCGACTTTTTTGGCGCTGGGGCAGCAGATAAAAGTAGTACAAAAGAATGTAGATCAGCAAGCCCAGCAGTCCGATAATCAGCAAAAGCAGAATATTAGCTAAGATAGGAGCGGTAAAGGCGATCTGGATGTAAAGACGATAGATAGAGTTGACTAACCACAACATTAATCCGAAAATAAAGCTCAGACCAATGATTAAAGTGGCAAGACGGGGTAATTTCATTAGCTTTAACGGTAGGGGATTGCTTGATCTTGATCTTAGTTCTTTGCCGGCCGATTGTCGGGAACTAGAATAGACTATTATCTATAGTCATAATTGTTTTTATTCATCAGCCAATTTCTGTAAATCTACTAAGTTGGGATTTTTAAAGGGAAACTCTCTGCTCAAATTGGGCGTTACTTGCGATTTTATCGCTCAATCCCAGCTTTTGGGGGGTTCTACCCCCCAAACACCCCCCCGCGCATTAGTTTTTCGGTGGGATGCTTACAGGCAGCTGCTGATACATTTATCGTCATCTAAGAGTCACTGACAGTTGCTGATTGTCGGTATTCCTGCAAATGTGAGATGCAGCCGTATTCAGGGGTCAGGGGATAGCTTTTTATTTATTCTCCCTTCTCCCCACTTCCCCACTTCCTATTCCCTCGGGCCAGAAAAGGGGTAAGATAATAAGTTTAGTGATAAGATGACCGAATTGTAAGCGGGGACTTGATATGGCAGAAACCCTATTATTTAATGCTTTGCGACAGGCGATCGATGAGGAAATGGGCCGCGACCAGACAGTATTTGTTTTGGGTGAAGATGTGGGTCATTACGGTGGTTCCTACAAAGTTACCAAAGATCTCTACAAAAAATATGGCGATTTAAGGGTTTTAGATACTCCCATCGCTGAAAATAGTTTTACGGGCATGGCAGTGGGGGCAGCCATGACGGGATTGCGTCCGATTATTGAAGGCATGAATATGGGTTTTCTTCTGCTTGCCTTTAACCAAATTGCCAACAATGCCGGGATGTTACGTTATACTTCCGGCGGTAATTTTAAAATACCCATGGTTATCCGTGGTCCGGGGGGTGTGGGCAGACAATTAGGTGCGGAACATTCCCAACGTTTAGAGGCCTATTTTCACGCGGTACCCGGACTAAAAATTGTCGCTTGTTCCACTCCTTACAACGCCAAAGGTTTATTAAAATCGGCGATTAGAGATAATAACCCCGTGCTTTTCTTTGAACACGTTCTTCTCTATAATCTCAAGGAAAATTTACCTGATACCGAGTATCTTTTACCCCTCGATAAAGCCGAAATCGTTCGCAAGGGAGAAGATATCACCATTCTCACCTATTCGCGGATGCGTCATCACTGTTTACAGGCATTAAAACAGTTAGAAAAAGATGGCTATGATCCAGAAATTATCGATTTAATTTCCCTGAAACCCTTTGATATGGAGACGATCGCCGCTTCGATTCGCAAGACTCACAGGGTGATTATCGTGGAAGAATGTATGAAAACGGCAGGAATTGCTTCCGAGTTAATTGCTTTAATTAACGAGCAGTTATTCGATGAATTAGATGCCCCCGTGTTAAGATTATCTTCCCAAGATATCCCCACACCTTATAACGGTAATCTAGAAAGATTGACGATTATTCAACCTAATCAAATTGTCGAAGCTGTCCAAAAAATCGTCGGTGATCGCATTTAAAAAATTCTCCTTTTGATACTGAAGTTATGCAGAGACAAAATTGGTTATTGTTACTGATCATCGGCCTGGTTATTGCCTCGATCTTCGTCCTGATTAAGTTACCCCTACAATTAGGTTTAGACCTGCGCGGTGGTAGTCAATTAACCATTCAGGTTAAACCCACTGAAACCGTCACAACCATTCAACCTAATGATTTAAAAGCCGTACAAAATGTGATTGAAAACCGCGTTAATGCCCTGGGTGTTTCTGAATCATTAGTGCAGACTGTGGACAGTAAAAATCAGGTAATCGTGCAACTACCCGGGGTCACAAATCCCAAAGAAGCGGAGAGAAACTTAAATGTTCAGGCCCAATTAGAATTTCGTCAGCAAAAACAAGGTACAGAAGGAGAATTCCGGGCTGAATATTCAATTTTTCAACAAAAAAAAGCGGAATTAGCCGCCCTCAAAGCCGAGAATAAACCCGAAAATGCCGCTAAAATTGCCGAACTAGAACAATCTCTGCAAAAATCTAAACAGGCGATTTTAAATTTATTTGAATCGGTGGACTTAACTGGAAAAAATCTGCAAAATGCCACCATTAGTTCCACCCAAGGGACTAACTGGGAAGTGGCCATTACCTTCGACTCGGAAGGGGGCAGTAAATTTGCCGAACTGACTAAAGCGATCGCAGGTACTGGTCGCAGTATTGGGATTTTCCTCGATAATGAATTAATTAGCGCCCCTGTGGTTGATGTGCAGTTTGCCCAAACGGGAATTACAGGAGGCCGGGCCGTGATTACCGGTAATTTTACCGCCGAAACTGCCAACGATCTAGCGATTCAATTGCGCGGTGGTTCTCTACCTTTCCCCGTTAAAGTGGAAGAAATTCGCACCGTCGGGGCAACTTTAGGCCAGGATAGCATCCGTCGCAGTATCTACGCCGGTTTAGTGGGTTTACTGTTAGTTTTAATCTTCATGGCGGTTTATTACCGTTTACCCGGTATTATTGCCGATGTTTCCCTGATTATCTATACTATTCTCTCTCTGGGGGCTTTTGCCTTAGTGGGAGTCACCATGACGTTACCCGGTATTGCCGGATTTATCCTCAGTATCGGCATGGCAGTTGATGCAAATGTACTAATTTTTGAGCGTACCCGGGAGGAATTAAGGGCCGGAAAATCCCTATTTCGGGCAGTAGAGTCGGGATTTTATCGGGCTTTTTCCAGTATTCTTGATAGTAATGTCACTACTTTAATCGCCTGTGCTGCCTTATTTTGGTTGGGTTCAGGATTAGTCAAAGGTTTTGCTTTAACTTTAGCCATTGGGGTAGCTGTGAGTATGTTTACCGCTTTAACCTGTAGTCGCACTCTCCTGTTAATCACCGTGTTAAACGTCCCCAGCGTCCGTCAAAAACCCGAACTTTTCTGCCCTAATTTACCGGCAAATCAGTAGGGTGGGTTAGGCGACGACAAGTTATGCTGTTAACCAATAATTTCATATTCGCCGTAACCCACCGATTGCCACTCCCTACTCCCCAAATTCCTTTTTCCTTTTTACTTTTTTACTTAATCAATATGGCATTTAACGTTACAAAACAGCGTAATTTTTGGTGGACAGTCTCGGCCCTGCTGACGATTGGTAGTATTTTGGCCATGGTAATTTCTTGGTTCACTATTCAAGCGCCTTTGCGACCGAGTTTAGATTTTGTTGGTGGTACGAGAATTCAGATAGAATTAGCCTGTGCCAAAAAGAATAACTGTGAGAAACCCTTAACTACTGCCGAAGTGCAAGTGATTTTAGACGAGGAAGGATTGGGTAACAGTAGTGTGCAGGTGTTGGATAAATATACTTTATCGGTGCGGACGAAAACCCTCGCAGAAGAACAGAGAACAAAATTACTCGACACCTTAAACCAGAAAATCGGTGCCTTTGACCCCGAAACCAGTCAAATCGATACCGTCGGTCCCACCATCGGTCAAGAATTATTTAGGTCGGGATTTTTAGCTTTATTAGTGTCATTTTTTGGCATTGCTGTCTATCTAAGCTTTCGTTTTCAACGGGATTACGCTTTTTTTGCCATTGTCGCCCTGCTGCACGACGTTTTGATCACTTTAGGGGTCTTTGCGGTTTTAGGCTTAATTGCGGGGGTAGAAGTGGATAGTTTATTTTTGGTTTCCCTCTTGACAATTGTGGGCTTTTCTGTTAACGACACAGTGGTAATTTATGATCGCGTTCGGGAAAATTTTGTCAATACCCCCGAATTATCCGTGGATGAAATTGTCGATAATGCGGTGAGTCAAACACTAACTCGTTCAATTAATACCACCCTGACCACTTTATTGCCTCTGGTGGCGATTTTTCTCTTTGGTGGCAGCACCTTAAAATATTTTGCCCTAGCTTTAATTATTGGTTTCGTAGCCGGGGCCTATTCGAGTATTTTTATCGCTAGTACCCTACTAGCTTGGTGGCGCGGTCGTTCCCATCGACCCACACTCAATTACAGTTAGGATGCCATTGGTGAAGAATCAGTGGTTCTTGGATAGGTCGTAATAGTAATTTCAACCTGTTGATTGAGACGACCCAAAATTGAGATCAAACGGTCAATAGTAAAGCGTCCCAAATTAGCACGGCGAATCTGGACAAATTCACTGTGATTAATTCCAGTTCGCACTTGAGCATCGCGGGTTGATAAGTCTTCCTTCTCCAGAACCTTGATAATTTCAGCAGCAAGCAGTGCTTTCGCTTGTCGCACGTCCGCATCTACATCGCCAAAATCGCGGTACACATTACCGCTACCTTGTACCAGTTCAAATTGTTCTTCACTCATGAGAGTTCCTCCTTCAATCCCTTGAGCCGTGCTTTGATAACTGATACCACCTGTCAAGCCCCATTATATCTGTTGAAGTTTTTGCTTGTGTCAATCAAAGCGGCGATCGCCTTATAATATCTGGTAGCCATTTTGGGGATTTGGTGCGTTACTGCGGCGAAAAAACCCGATCCCTCCTCCCCAAAGACGTAGAAGAGAGCGGCTACTCCGAGAGAGCGGTATCCATCGTCTCAGTCTTGAGTGGAATGTACCGTCATTCCCATCGGATGGTGGTTTGTACGATGTCCGACTTATTTGGGGTGAAGATGTCTCTGGGGACAGTCAATCGTCTGAGAAAGGAAGGAAGTGAGGCACTATCAGCCCTCTGTGGCGGAAGCCGAAGCCTACATCCAAGCCGCGCCGATAGTGGGGGCCGACGAGACGGGTTTTGCACAAGGAAATGCCGATGGACAAAATCCTCAGTCCAAGAGAGCTTGGTTGTGGGTGGCCGTCACCCCGTCGGTCAGCTTCTTTCAAGTCATGCTGTCGCGCTCTAGTGCAGCGGCTCAAGCAGGGAATGAGATTTGGGTGGTAGCAGGGAATCATAAAATTTTGCTATTATCTTGAATATTTTAGGAAAATTCTGTGTTACGATAGTCCGTTGGTTATCCCGTTTTCAAGTTGATTGAGGTGGAACAGTTATGAAATTAACTACTCTTTTTTCAATTTTTATCCTATCTTGTGTTAGTTTAGCTAATCCTAGCCGTGCAGAAAATCCTGATCATGTTAAGAAACTTAAGTAAACCAAACAATGCCCAGGATGTGATTTGAGTGGTGCGGATTTGAGGGGATTAAATCTAAGACAAGCCAATTTACAAGGTGCGGATTTGAGTGGTGTTAATCTAAGCGGTTCTGATTTGACAAAAGCCAATCTAAGTAATGCAATTTTGACGGGATCTAACTTGGGTGGTGCCAAGTTGATAGGGGCAAATCTATCTAGCGCAAGACTTAACAGTTCTTATATGGGCGAGACAAAATTAATGGATGCCAATTTAAAGGTAGCAAGTTTGATAAATGCTGATATAGGCCAGGCTAATTTTACAGGTGCCGATGTTACAGATGCTAATTTTAATGGTGTAAGATGTCATACTTGGACAACTTACACAGGGCTAGATGGAAGCACAAGTACAGCATGGTGTAAATAACTAACACTATCCTTTAGATTCAGTACAGCTTCGGTAAATTTTATGATGCAACTCGAAGACTATTTTAACTTTCTAGCCCCTAATGACATTCGGTTAAAAGGAACAAGAATTGGTATTGAAACCATTCTCTATGACTATATTTATCATGCCAAAACACCTGAAGAAATTGCTAAAACTTACTCATCTTTGAGCTTAGAACAAGTTTATGCAACAATTCTGTACTATTTGCATGAGCAAGAAAAAATAACCAATTACTTAACCGAATGGATCGAACATGGAGAAAGAATGAGAGAAATACAAAAACAAAATCCTCCTCCTGTTGCAGAAAAATTGAGAAAGTTAAGGCAACAAAGAAAAGCAATCAAACAAGCAAATGAGTCTGAAATATCTCTTAGATGAAAATGTTGATCCTCTCTATGCGACTCAACTAAGAAGACTCAAGCCTGATTTAGTTATTAGAGTTATTGGAGAACCTGTTACACCAGATAAAGGAACATTAGATCCTGAAATTCTCTGCTGGTGTGAAGAAAATAATTTTATTCTGGTAACAAATAATCGGACTTCTATGCCCGTACATTTAGCAGATCATCTACAAAATCATCGTCATATTCCAGGTATTTTTATTCTGAATCCTAATTTGAGTATTGGGGAAAATATAGATGAGTTAATTCTGGCGGCTGAAGCTTCATTTGATAATGAGTATCAAGACCGAATTGATTATCTTCTTTTACCTTGAATCTGTTTGACTTAAGCATAATATAATTTATCACCATCAACGATCTTCATTATTTTGCCGTTGTTGTTCTTCCCAATCGCGCTGTTCTTGTTCTTTCCACTGGCGATATCGTTCTTCTGCTTCTACACGATCACGATGACGCGCCTCTGCGTGACCCGTTTGAGGAATTGTATCTTTCTGTTCCCCTGATGTGCTTGAAGATCCTCCAGCTATTGCACAAGCGATAAAACCAATGACTCCCAATATGAAATTGATGAAATTATCACCAGTCAATAGCCAATTTACAAACCAAAAAGTGATAAAAATAAAGAAAAATAGACGAAAAAACACACTTCTCATGGCTCTTCCTTTTTCTTGAGCAATGAACTCAGCCGCTAAAGTGCCAGTTAAAAATCCAGATAGCAAGTGAGAAATTTGTTGCCCATATATAAAAACAAAAACTAAAAAAATTGAAAGGTAAACATATAAAAAATTGACCAGAAAGCCATCCTTATCATAATTTGGATCAAAATTACTCTGACCTCCTAACGCTAAAAATCCTAGATAGCCAAAAATCAGGCTACTCAACCCAATCTGAGGAGTGTTAGTCGGGGCGAAGATCCAAATCCCCAATCCTCCAACAATCCTAGTGATGATAGTAACAATCCAAAAATGACGAATTTTATAGGACTTGACTGACAAGCCTAAAATCACAAACCCTATAGTACCGACAATAAGATATTTAAAACTACCATGTAGAAACGGGGCGAATAAAATCCATCTTAACCCAAAAGGCAAAGAAGAAGAAATAATCTCATATTGATTTAATTGATGATCAAAAACAAATTGGTCTAAAATTTCTACAATCCAGAAAATAGCGACAAAAACACCTATAATCGTCATTTTTGTCTTTAAGTGACCAGTCATGAGATGATTAGTTCTTCTTGCCATATACTTTTTGAGGGAGAAAACTCTAGTCATTCCCCATTATAGTTCAGACACTGAGCCAGACAACATTAACTTGCACCATCAATACTCCTGTAGGCACAATTACCGCCACCGATGCCGATAATAACCCCTTAACCTACAGTGCGATCGCTGATCTTGTAGGTTGGGCCCGTTGTGGGTAAACAATAAATATATTTTCGTAACAGAAAGCTCATGATTCATGGATGATAAGCCGTAATAACCAGACTTCTATCGTCACCATAAATTGCTTCAACACGACGAAAACTAGAATGATTCCACCAGACTTTAATTCTATTTCCCTTGGCTGGAGCAGACCCAACAACGGCATAACCAGCATTGAACATCAATTGTTCAAAAACTTCTGCTGGCATTGTTTTAGATGAAATGGGAGAAAGACCATCAATTTGATGCTTATCGAGGGTCATAACTCCCTTTATAGGTTGTAAAAATTTGATAACCGGGTAAAACTAAGCTGATACCCGCAAAACTATGTATTGTTCCTGGATAACTTTCTTCTGCATCACTACCCCCCAATCGCCAACAGAAAGAACCCAACCAAATATAAAAGCCTGGAATCAGTGCGTCCATCGAATAGGCAATATGCTTTAACTGAGGGTTAACTTCGTTTGATGATCCCTTTTTTTGAGAAACTTTTATTTTCATTTATTTTCATTATTTTAAACTTATACTCATTTAAGAACTATACCATTAGCATTGACGATGACAATTATCACAATTCCACACTTAAACCCTTTGGTGCGATCGCTGATATGGTAGGTTGGGTTGAGGAAGGAAACCCAACGCTAATCAAAGATATTTGAAGGCCTTATTATCTTCAACCGTCCCATCGAACTAAGATAGTGCAAGCTTAAAGATGGCTTTTAGTTGTCAGCTAAATTTTTGCGCCAATTTCGTCAAATTGCTTCAAGAGATTTGATTGCGAACGCCACTGAAAGCAGCGTATGCGATCGCTATAGCATCTACAGCATCATTAATGGGCATTTTTGTCAATCCGAATAAATACTTAATTTGTTCGGCCACCTCCGCTTTAGTGGCCCTACCATGGCCCAGATGACATTTCCAACTAGCTTGATGGAGGAAAATCGGTTCAATTCCCCCATCGCGACAGCTAACTAGATTGATAATTCCCAATGCTTGCAGGACTCCACCGGCTGCCTTGATTTGCCGGTTAAAAAAGGGCATTTCCACGGCAATTTCCCCCGGTTTATATTCTGCGATTAACTCCTTTAAATCCCGTTCAATTTCAATCAAACGCTGGGCAGTAGAAAGATTTTTAGAAGTTTCGATCGTGCCGTAATCGACTAAAATCGGCATTAACTCACTATTATCCCGGAGAATAGCCCAACCGACAATCGCTAATCCGGGGTCGATACCCAACCAAGTAGTCATAGATTAAGCCAAAAAATCTTGGACGATTTGGAGGATTCTTTGGGATGCTTGTCCATCTCCAAAAGGATTAATTGCATTAGCCATACGATCATAGGCGATTTTATCCCCTAATAATTCTCCCGCTTGTGCTAAAATTTGCTCTGGATTAGTACCAATTAATTTCGCTGTTCCCGCTTGTACTGCTTCCGGTCTTTCCGTGGTTTCTCGCAATACTAAAACCGGTTTTCCTAAACTCGGGGCTTCTTCTTGAATGCCCCCAGAATCAGTTAATAATAAATAACAGCGTTGAATCGCCCCCACTAACTCGGCATAATCGAGAGGTTCAGTTAAAAATACCCTGGGATGATTGCCCAAAGCGGACTTTATTGGTTCTCGGACGGTGGGATTGCGATGGAGGGGTAATAATAGGGCTGTATCGGTATATTTTTCTAACAACAAAGTGAATCCTTTGATAATATCCTGTAAGGGTTCGCCCCAATTTTCCCGGCGGTGAACCGTAGCTAATAAAACCCGATAATCTGACCAATTTAAGCCCGCAATTTGACATTCTGGGGCGGTTTTAGCCACAGTTAATAAAGCATCAATAACCGTGTTGCCGGTGTGGTGAATATTTCCTGTCACCCCAGATTTTTTTAAATTTTCCACGGCTAAAGTAGTGGGAGCAAAATGTAGGGTAGTCAGTTGAGAAATTAGGCGGCGATTAGCTTCTTCGGGATAGGGATTATAGATATCATTAGTTCTTAATCCTGCTTCCACATGAGCGATAGGAATTTGTTGATAAAAAGCCGCTAAAGCAGCAGCAAAAGCAGTGGTAGTATCACCTTGCACAATAATTAAATCTGGTTTTATGCGCTCAAAAACCGTTTCTAAACCCCGTAAACTGCGGCAAGTAATATCAGTTAACGTTTGACGAGTTTGCATAATATCGAGATTTTCATCTGCTTTTAAAGCAAATAATTCCATCACCTGCGCTACCATTTCTTTATGCTGTCCCGTCAGAATTACATGGGTTTGAAACTGTTCCGATTCTTGAAAAGCACGAATAACGGGAGCTAATTTAATCGCTTCGGGACGAGTTCCAAGAGTAATACAAATTGATTTCAACATATTATTATCAGTTATCAGTTATTTTAGCCGTCAGGAGACAGGAGACTCCGAGACAGGAGACTCCGAGACAGGAGACTCCGAGACAGGAGGATTATTTTTATTTATTCTCCCTAATTCATAATTCATAATTCACAATTCATAATTCATAATTCATATTCTATCTCTTGAATTGTGCTGTTTTGTCATTTTTCACTCGTTTGTGGTTGTTGAACGATAAATTGGGGATAGAGTTGCATTTGCTTAGGATTTAAAGGTCGAGAGATGGTCAAAACTTTTTGTTTAGCTAACTCTTGAGTCATGGTATCTAAAGTTTGAGCGATACGCAAATTATATTCTAATTGTTCCCCGGAAGAAAGCAGATTACTTAAGCCATCGATTAAACGTCTTAAATTCTCGCGAAATTGGGGATCACCAATTAACTCATCGATATCGGAGGTGATTTTTTGAGTATTTTCAAAAGTCACCCTAGCGGATTCGAGAGTTTTTTGCAGTACGACAATTGTAGCAGGATCGTTAATAGTTTTAGTAATTTCTCGTAAATTATTCGATGTTTCCACCGCATTATTCAAAATAGTCTCGATATTTTGCATGACTTGTTTAGTATCAATTTCATCTAAACCTGCATTCAACCTCAGGGCGGTATTATTGAGATTATTAGCGAGACTACCAATACCTAAACTAGCTTGATTAATATTATCGAGAGTATTAACAATTTGTCCCCGATTTTCGCTGAGAACAGCATTGAGATTAGCGACCAATTGGGAAGATTGTTGAAAAGTTCTGCTGATTTGACTGCGATTTTCCTGAACGGTATTATCTAAAGTATTGACAAAACGGGAGGCATTATTAGCTGTATTAGTCACCGAGCGACTGGTGGTAGCTAATTCCAAAGATAGACGAGAGATTTCTCTTTGGGCATTACGGATAGTCTGGGAGGTATCATCGGATAAACGGGCGATTTTTTGAGCTGCTATAGCGGTATTTTTGGTGACATCATTGAGATTACCCACAAATTCAGGACTGGTAAAAGTATCCACTAAACGACCAACACTAGACATTAATTGTGTTCCTGTTGTCCCCTGTAAACGAGTATTATTACAGAGAATTAGCTGTTGATCACAGTCGGGACTCAGAGGGTCGAGATTTTTGGACTCAGCACTTAAAGAAACTAAGGGAGTGATATCGATGGCTGCCTCCCCAATTAATCCGGAAAGATTGGTAGTAACAGTTACCTTCCTAGGCATAACTAAAGTAGCAGAAGCAATCTCGGCAATAACCTCCACTTGATTACTCCCCGGGATAAAACTCGTAATTCTTCCCACTCTCACCCCGCGAAAACGCACCGGTGCCCCGACTTGTAACCCTTCCACGTCAGCAAACTCGAAGATTAATTGATAGGTTCTTTGACCAAATCCTCCCCCGCGAACCCAGATAGCGAGCGCCCCAAAGACCAATAATCCGCCTAGAGCAAACAAACCTAGTCTTCCTTCCCGTAAAGCTCGCGAACTCTGCATGATTTTTCTCTCATTCTCGATAGTTCTTAATTTAGCTTAATCTAGCTTAAACGATTGTCCTAATCGGGCCTTCAATGCTGGCGCTAAAAAATTGCCGGATCATGGGATGATCGGTACGATCGATATCTGCCACTAATCCCTGCCATTGCACTTTTCCCTGATAGAGAAATACTACTCGATCGGCGGTGCGTCGGATGGTGCTTTGTTGGTGAGAAACCATCACATAAGTGTTCGCAGACCCTGATTTTTCATGGAGAGTCCGCACTAGATCCTCGATAATTGTGGAAGCTATCGGGTCTAATCCGGCGGTAGGTTCATCATACAGCAGTAATTCAGGATTATCAGCTGGATTATCGGGATTAGTGATAATAGCGCGGGCAAAAGCCACCCGTTTACGCATTCCCCCCGATAGTTCCGAAGGATAAAGGTCACTAATTCCCTGTAAACCGACCATTTCCAGGCTTTTTTCCACTAATTCCCTAATTATGGCTTTTTTTAAATTAGTTTGTTCATAAAGATAAAAACCGACATTTTCCCCGACGGT
Organism: Microcystis flos-aquae FACHB-1344; assembly: GCF_014698375.1. Taxonomy (NCBI): domain Bacteria; kingdom Bacillati; phylum Cyanobacteriota; class Cyanophyceae; order Chroococcales; family Microcystaceae; genus Microcystis; species Microcystis flos-aquae. Next base: position 34,574 of record NZ_JACJSW010000019.1, read on the forward strand.
GAGAGAATCAAACAGGGCCGTTTGTTGAAAAACTAAGGAAGTTCGCATCGCTTCTCGACCATCTTCTAGCAATCCCTGACGCAATTGACCTTTAATACGAATTTCTCCAGCATTTATCCCCGTTAATCCCGCAATTAACCGTAAAACCGTTGATTTTCCCGTTCCCGACGGCCCGATAATTACCAGGGCCTCCCCTCGATAAATGGTTAAATCTAAACCATCGAGAATAACATTATCCCCGAATCTTTTCGATACTCCTCTCAATTCAATTAACGGTTCTTTCATCGTCGCTTAATTATCTTATAGCCTCTGGAATTTTAGGGAGATGGGGAAGTGGGGTAGATAGGGAAGTGGGGAAGTGGGGTGTGGGGTGTGGGGTGTGGGGTGTGGGGAAGTGGGGAAGTGGGGAAGTGGGGAAGCTGTCTCATCACCCTATCACCCTATCACCCTATCACCCCAAAACCCTATCTCCCGACTCCTGAATACTGACTCGATTCTGGCTGCTATAGTAGAAAAGCACCCATTGCTGACGATATCTGAGGTAGATTGCCGTGACTATTGCTTTAGACCAACTGCTTACCCCCGACATTTTTCGACCAGCGCGTTATTTGGGCAACGAGTTAGGCGCTAAACATAAAGAATGGGCAAGTGCTGTGGTGCGTTGGGTGTTAACCTATCCGGAAGTGTACGAAGTGGGGGCATCTAACCTCGGCCATATTATCCTCTACAATATCCTCAATGCTCAACCCCGCCAACTCTGCGATCGCACTTATTTACCCGCACCGGATTTAGCCCAAAAACTCAAACAGACAAAAACCCCCTTATTTGCCCTAGAATCCCGTCGTTGCCTCACAGATTTTGATATTCTGGGTTTTAGTCTCAGTTATGAGCTAGGAGCCACCAATATTTTAGAAATGCTCGACCTAGCGGCAATTCCCTTGACTTGGAGAGCAAGAGACTCGGGTAACTATCCGCTAATTTTTGCCGGGGGACAAACTGCCACCTCTAACCCCGAACCCTATGCCGACTTTTTTGATTTTATCGCCCTTGGTGATGGCGAAGAATTATTGCCAGAAATCGGTTTAATTTTAGAAGAAGGTAAACTAGCTAATCTAAGCAAAGAAGAACTATTACTAGATTTAGCCCAAATTCCGGGGGTATATGTCCCGCGTTTCTACGATGTCACCCCAATCGGTGCAGTTATCCCCAATCGTGACGATGTACCGCCAAGAATTTTACGCCGGGTAGCGACTCCTATCCCAGCCTATTCTATCGGTTTAGTTCCCTTCGTGGAAACGGTTCACGATCGCCTGGTGGTGGAAATTCGTCGCGGTTGCACTAGGGGATGTCGTTTCTGTCAACCGGGGATGTTAACCCGTCCCGCGCGGGATGTGCAACCGGAAGCAGTAATCGAATCGATTGAAAAAGGAATGCGAGCGACGGGATATAACGAATTTTCCTTATTATCTCTCAGTTGCTCCGATTATCTAGCTTTACCTGCCGTGGGTATGGAGATTAAAAACCGTCTCCAGAATGAGAATATATCTCTATCCTTACCCAGTCAAAGAGTCGATCGCTTTGATGAAAATATTGCTAACATAATTGGGGGCAATCGTCAATCGGGTTTAACCTTTGCACCGGAAGCGGGAACCCAACGAATGCGCGATGTGATTAACAAAGGGTTAACCAACGAAGAATTACTCAGAGGGATAAAAACTGCTGTCGAACAGGGTTGGGATAAGGTCAAACTCTATTTTATGATTGGTTTGCCAGGGGAAACCGATGTGGATGTCATCGGTATCGCGGAAACCCTGCGTTGGTTGCGTCGGGAATGTCGTTTACCGAAGCGGAAACCCCTCGATTTTACCCTAACTATCTCTAATTTTACCCCTAAACCCCATACCCCCTTCCAGTGGCATTCCGTCTCGACGGCCGAATTTATCCGCAAACAGGAGTTATTAAGACAGGAATTCCAAGGCATGAGAGGGGTAAAAGTCAATTATACCGATGTCCGCATCTCGGCCATGGAAGATTTTATCGGTCGCGGTGACAGAAGTTTAGGGAAAGTGGTGCTGCGCGCTTGGCAATTGGGAGCCGGGATGGATGCTTGGTGGGATAATACAGAGAAAGCCTATCAAGCATGGTCACAGGCGATCAAAGAATCCGGTTTAACTTGGAAATATCGTCAGATAGAACAGGGAGAATGGCATATTTTTGCCGATGCAGACAAAGATATTTTAGAGCGTCCTTTGCCCTGGGATCATCTGGATACCGGTATCGATAAAAAATGGCTACAGGAGGACTTAAAACGCGCCCTAGACGCGGCAACGGTCCCCGATTGTTCTTTTGAGGGTTGTTCCCATTGTGGCGTTTGTAGCCTCGATTTTGGTCATAATATCGTCATTGAAGCGCCCCCGATTCCCGCTTTTGCCGGACATTTTCAACCCAATCAAGAACGCACCCAAAGAATTCGGGTTTGGTTTGGCAAAATTGGCGAAATGGCCCTAGTTAGCCACTTGGATCTGGTGCGTTTATTTGATCGCGTCGTCCGTCGGGCTGCTATTCCCATTTCCTTTACCGGTGGATTTCACCCTGGTCCGCGCATTTCGATCGCCAATGCTTTATCCTTGGGAGCAACCAGTAGCGGTGAGATTGTCGATTTTGAATTGACAAAAGTGATCGATTTAGAGAGGTTTAAACAGCAATTAAGCGCACAATTGCCCGCAGATTTACCAGTTTATCAGGTGGAAGAAATTCCCTTAAATGCCCCGGCTGCCACCCGTTTGTTGGAAAAAGCGGAGTATTTGCTCACTTTTAACAGTGAGGGAATCGACTGCCAACAATGGCAAAATTGGCTCGAGGCGATTAAGCAAGCAACGGTGATGGAACGGGAAAAAACCACCAAATCCGGCAAAAAAGTCACGATTAATCTGCGAGAACAATTATATGAATTAGAGTTAAAAACTGTTGACAAGGAAGCCGTTTTGTGCTATGTGGGCAGTTGTCGCAATGATGGCACTTTACTACAGCCCGATCATCTCGTCGAGATGTTAGAAAGGGTTTCTGGACAGGAAATTTCGCTGCTTAATTGCCATCGTCAGGGCTTGATTTTAGGAACTTAACCATCGTCAACTGTTCCCTTTATACTCACCCCAGAGAGTCAGCTAATCTTGATCGACTAATTCTAAGCAATCATCAATCAAAGCTGGCCGATAACTTTGAACAACCATCGGTAAAAAAGCCCCTCTTAAACCCTTTTTTATTCTCTCGGCCGTTTGATCAAAAACCACAAATAAAGGATGAATTGTTTCTGCACCTTCACTAAACATATGTTGTTCTCTGGGGGGCATTAACCATTCATATTCTTTATCTAAACATATTTGTGTTTCGCGCCAGCGTTTCAACAAATCAGAAAAATCTTCCCCCGGACGATGGATAAAAATCAGGATTTCTGAACCTAATTTAATTTTCCATTCCGGATCACACATCAGAATCGCCAAATCACAGGCTAATTGTACCGTCTTTCTAGATTCAAGGGCAGAAGATGGACGAATTCTGACCAAGGGCAAGGGAATAGTAATTAAACTCTCTTCAGGACGACGCATACTAGGAATTAACTCTAAATAGGGGCGATATTGTCGCAATAATTCGATCGCCCCCTCACGACAGCTATATTCCGCTAATAAAGTTTCGTAAGACACAGATTCACCTAATCAAATAAAAGGAGATGAAAATTCAAATCTTGCCGATTTCCAGCTACCGGCAATAGTCACTGATCACTGATCAACTTATCCCAACGCATCGAAGATTTTAAACATGGGCAGGTACATAGACAAAAGAATAGTTCCCACCATCCCCGCAACACCAACCATCATCAAGGGTTCAATGATACTGGTTAAAGCTTTAATGGCCTGTTCCACCTCATCTTCGTAGAAATCCGCCACTTTCATCATCATGGCATCTAATTCTCCTGTTTCCTCGCCAATACTAATCATTTGAATTGCCAAAGGTGGGAAAACATTGGCTTTTTGTAGGGCCAAACTCATCATTCCCCCCTGCTGAATTTCCGCTTTGGCACCAGCGATCGCATTGGCAATTACCTGATTACCCACCGTATTAGAAACGATGTCGAGGGAACTTAAAATCGGGACACCAGAACGCGCCAGAGTCCCAAAAACCCGGCAAAATCTAGCCACAGCCGATTTTTCATTCAAATCACCAAAAAGAGGCATTTTAAGGAAAAACTGGTCAATTTGCAGACGACCCATCGGGGTTTTGTAATAGCGACGCAGTAAAAAAACCGTGGCAACAATGGTGACAATCGGAATTAAAATTAACCAACTACGCATCACACCACTTAAAAAGAGCATAAATTGCGTTAAGGCCGGTAGTGGCACGTTTAAATCGATGAAAATTTTCGCAAACACGGGAATTAAAAAAATTGTCATCCCGAAAAACACAATTACCGCCAAAATTCCCACCGCTACCGGATAAGTCATCGCTGATTTAATCTGGTTTTTCAAGCGGGCCATATCTTCCAAAAGTTTCGAGAGACGGTTCAGCACTTCATCGAGTACCCCCCCCGTCTCTCCAGCTTCGACCATACTGACATAAAGTTCATCAAAACATTCGGGATGTTTGGCCATCGCTTCCGATAACGGACTCCCTTGCTGTACCTCAGCACTAATCGCTTGTAGGGCTTTTTTCATCTTGGGATTACCGCATTGATCCCCCAAAACTCCCAAACATCTCACAATCGCCACACCAGCATTAATCATTACCGAAAATTGACGGGAAAAAACCGCTTTATCTTTGATGGAAATGCTGGCAAACATCAACTTTAAACCGGAAAGATCGATCTCTCCCCCCACTTTTTTGACCTTACCGACGGCGGCATATTTCGCCTTCAGCATCGACCGGGCCTGTTCGGGAGACATGGCCTCAACTTTCTCTTGGAAAACTTTTCCAGAGCCGTTTTTAACTTGTGCGACAAAATTAGGCATAGGACAAATCAGTTATCAGTTATCAGTTATCAGTTATCAGTTATCAGATTGGAGTTTTAAGTGGGTAGATAGTGTTAAGTGAAAACTTCGGTACTTTCTTTTCACTGATTACTGGTTACTGTTCACTGATAACTGATAGGGGCTGACGAACGCTTAAAGGTTACTATTTGTTATTAAATCCGGGCTTTAGCGTTAGCGCCAGCCCCGGCGATAAGACGTTGTAATTCATCGGGTTTACCGCTTTTAGAAATGGCTTCTTCCAAAGAGACAACACCCCTAACAACTAAATTAGCTAATCCCTGTTCCATGGTTTGCATTCCTAACTTCATTCCCGTTTGAATTGCTGAATAGACTTGGGGGGCTTTTCCTTCCCGAATTAGGTTAGCGATCGCTGGAGTTACCACCATGATTTCCTGTACCATTGCCCGACCAAATTCCCCCGGTTTAGGATTTTTTTTCTTGACTAGGTTTTGACTAAAAACTGCTAGTAAAGAATTGGATAACATGGCGCGAATTTGTGCCTGTTGGTTAGCCGGAAAAACGTCAATAATCCGATCCACTGTTCCCGCTGCCGAGCTAGTGTGTAGGGTTCCGAAGACTAAGTGACCGGTTTCTGCCGCCGTGATTGCCAAACTAATTGTTTCTAAATCCCGCATTTCTCCCACAAGGATAATATCAGGATCTTCCCGTAAAGATGCTCTTAAAGCGTTAGCAAAACTCTTGGTATCTTCTCCTTTTTGTCGTTGGTGAAACAGACTTTTTATATTAGGAAAAACGTATTCAATTGGGTCTTCTACAGTTAAAATATGTTCAGACCTAGTCCGATTAATTAAGTCTAAAATTGCCGCTAAAGTGGTAGTTTTACCTGAACCTGTTTGGCCAGTTACGAGAATTAATCCCCTCGGTCTTTCCGATAACTCCCGTACTACTCTAGGTAAATTTAATTGTTCAAAGTTAGGAATTTTAGAGGACAAAGCCCGTAAACAAGCTGCATAAGCCCCCCTTTCTTTATAAACATTGACCCTAAATCTTGCTAATCCTTTCACCCCGTAGGAACAGTCTAATTCCCAATTCTGCTCTAACTCTTTTCTTTGGGTATTATTGAGCATACTAAAAATCAATTTCTGACAATCTTGCGGGGTTAAAGATTCTTCATTAATCGGGGACAGTTTGCCACTAATGCGAAAATAGACCGGCGCCCCAGACTGAATGTGCATATCGGAACCGCCCATCTCGACCAATTGTTCCATTAAATCTTCGATCATTAATTCCATAAGTTAAACCCCATCTATAAGGTAAAATCAGTGAACAGTAACCAGTAACCAGTGAATAGTGAAAAGACATTGGGAAAGTGCTATTTAAGACTACTCACTTAATACTCCTTACTTAAAACTCAAATCTCATAACTGATAACTGATAACTGAAAAACTGTCTTAATCACTAAATCGCGGTGTCATACAATAGGGACAATCGAGCCATTCTGGTTGTAGTTCGGCGCGACAACCACGACAGATTAAACCGCTTTTCCGTTTGGCTTTTAGTTCCGCTTCCAGACCGGAATCGGTAAATGTCACCCGTTCCACTTCTTCGAGGGTGGTGTAACCCTCGCGCACCAGATTTAAACTGTAGGCTAGGAGTGTCACCATGCCCTCATCGACGGCCGTCTCCTTAGAGAACTCCATAAAAAAGATGATCCAATAGTCAAGTGGTTTGATAAGGGATTTCCACAAACCACTTTGGCAAATGGGGAAGTCGATTAATCTGTTTTTCCAACTCTGCCATT
>NZ_JACJSW010000190.1:0-34459 GCF_014698375.1 Microcystis flos-aquae FACHB-1344
AGAACAGAGTAAATCTGTTAAGGCAGGTGCGGAACCCCGCAAGGGAAAGAAGCAGAAACCTAAATCGTGAGGTTTGGGAATCGCCGTCCGTTTTACGGCGGCGAGGATGTCAATACTGAGGCAATGGATGAATGGAACACTTACGAATGGACGAAAATTGCCCTAACTCAAAATTGAGGAAATAATATGGGGAGCATCTCATTTATGCAAGCGAGTAATTATACTTGTCCCTAAAACTGGTTTCTAGCAAGGCTTTCAAAATAGCTTGACATAAAAACCTGATTTAGGGGTTACAAAGGTGAGATGCTCCCATTCTTCGGAACTGGGAAGAAGGCGATTTTTATTGTAGGAAAGGTTAACCATAGCTCCTGCAAGCGTGGTATTTCATTGATGCCAATTCTAGCAGATAGCATCAATGCGCTTTGACCAAGGCAGTCCTGGTAACGATAACTACAGCGCTCAACTTCCGCGAGAATGCTAATATAAAAAAGCTATTGGCTAATTTTTTCCTATTTTAACTTGCAATATGCTCCCGTCTAATCTCGATCGCATCGTCGAACGCCTCAAACGTCGTACCGATCCTAAGCAAAAATACGAACAATTACTAGCTTTTGCTAAAAAACTAGAACCAATACCAGAATCTGCCAAAATACCCGCTAATAAAGTTCATGGCTGTGTATCCCAAGTTTATATCACTGCCGACCTCGAAAATGGCCAGGTTTGGTACAAAGGGGATTCCGACGCGCAATTAGTCAAGGGTTTAGTTGCTTTGTTAATCGAGGGTTTCAATGGACTGACTCCCACGGAAATCCTGCAAGTCACCCCGGATTTTATCGAAGAAACCGGCTTAAAAGTCAGTCTTACCCCTTCCCGCGCCAACGGATTTTATAATATTTTCCAATTAATGCAGAAAAAAGCTCTCGGTTTTCAGTTGGGAATGTCCGCTTAGATACCTAGTTTTCTGGTTCCGGTTCCTTTGATTCGGGAATCTCGCAGTTTTGGAAACGAGTATCCACCAGCGAACGCGTACAGCCCCAATTACTCGGTATTCCCGACGGCCAACCCATCCGCAAAGCTTCCGGACAGATGGCCATCACCGTTAACTGACAGTCAATTAACTGAAAACCCTCTTTCTCACACTGTTTGAGACTGTGTTTGAGAATGGAATCATTGTTAAATTCGATGGTTTTATTGCACTGAATACAGACCAAATGATGATGGTGGTGGGGATAGGGTTGATTGAGTTCGTAGTGTTTATGACCCTCGGCCAATTCCAACTCCCGCAAAATTCCCATCCGCGACATCAGTTTAACACTGCGGTAAATTGTCGATAAACTAATTCCTTCCCCCCTTTTGTCCAGCAATTCCTGCAATTCTTCGGCGCTGAGATGATTGCCTTTCGGTAAATTCTGGAAAACGTGCAGAATTTTCTCTCGCTGGGGAGTTAAGCGCCACCCCCGCGCGTTGAGTTCCGCTTTCAGGGAGGAAGCAGTGTAGGCAGACATAAGCGATCAACTCTCAATAAAAGCTATTTAATTGACAATGATAGTCGTTTCGGCGAGCCATTGGCAACAATTTTAAGTAGTTGAAAATTCCCCCCGCATTCAAGTATGAAAAATTACTATGAAATCCTGCAAATTCCCCGTCATGCCAGTAATAATCAGATAAAAGCCGCTTTTCGTCGTCTGGCCCGGCAATATCACCCCGATTATAATCCCAATGATCCGGAGGCAGTGACAAAATTTCGGGAAATTGAACAAGCTTATCGGGTTTTGAGCGATAAAGGTCAAAGAAAAGAGTATGATCGCCGTTTATCCCCAGAAATACCCACTTTTACCCCCAGTGCCGAGGATTTTTATCAACAGGGATGGCACTACGCTCAAGAGAGAAATTATCAATTAGCGATCGCATTTTACCAGCAAGCGATCGCAATTAATCCGCAATTTTGGCAGGCCTATCTGCAACGGGCGGAAGTTTACTACCATAATCAGCAGGATCGGCAAGTTTTAAGCGATTGTCGGCAAGTTTTGCAGTTAAAACCCGATTGTTCCCAAGCTTACTATTACCTCGGTTTATCCCGTCAACGACTCGGTTACACCCAATCCTCCCTAGAAGCTTATAAAAAAGCAATCGCCATTGACCCAGATAACCCCCAATTCTATTATCAAAGAGGATTGGCTCTAGAGGAACTCTCGGAACTGCCGGCAGCACGAAAAGATTTCCAAATAGCGGCCAAGAAATTTAAGCAACAGGGAAATTTTCGCCGCTATCATGCCATTGCAAATAAGTTAAGAGACTCTCAGAAAAGTTATCGACAACGGCAATCGATCAAGTGGTCAAAAACTCTTTTTATTGTTTTTAATTTGCTGAAAATCTCTGGCTCATCTTTGCTCAAACCCAAGACCGGTCTAGCAGAAGCTTTTTTAAAGCTTAACCGTAATCAGGCTTTGGCTACAGGTGTATTGGCAGCAATCATCAGCAGTTTTTTCATCGCTTTTACTTGGCAAAACTGGACAGTTAAATCTGATTTTTTGCTGTTATTAGGCTGGGCAGTATTTCCTTTTATTATTCTGACTTTATCTAGTTGGTTAGGCAGAAAATTAAGTAATAAATATGGTAGTATCACTGGCGATATATTTTTAGGTGGCTTGATAATTTTGCCCTTTTCCCTCGTCATTTTGCTCACTTCCTATTTATCCATAAATGGCGATATTGTCGGCGCAATTATCGGTGTAACCGGCGGTTATCTAACCGGAATGCTCTACTATGGTTATCGCCATTTATCCAACATTCCTTGGCCGATATCTTTACTTTTAGTCCCTTTTGTGCTAGGGTTTCTTACTGTCAACATCTGGGGAGTTTATTATTATCTCTAAATCTTCCGGGGTATTACAGTTAAATAAAATCTCGGAATTATCGATGATTAATTCCTCCACCACGGAGACATTTAACCATTTTTGAAAAGAAGTTCCCCCTTGCTGAATATAAGTCTGCAAAGATGCTAAACAACGACGATGATAGAAACCACAGAGAGGCTCCCAACGAGAGCCGCACCGGGGAACCAAAGCGATGGCATTTTCTGGTACAGTGGCTAATAATCTTGACCATCCTTGCATAATTGGGGGCGTTAGTAAAGGTAAATCGCAAGCGAGCAATAAAACCCAATCGGTTGATACAAAAGTTAATGCCAAGGCAAAGGCCAATAAAGGCCCCCTAGTGGGGAGAGGTTCCCTAATTATCCGGCAGCATGGGGGAATGATAAGTTCATAACGTTCCGGCCAAGGCGTAATCACAGACACTTGTACTGCACAATCTTGGGCAATTAAACAAGTATTCTCTAGAAAAGAGACACCCTGAAAAGATAATAAGGCTTTATCTCGTCCCATACGGGAACTTTCGCCACCGGCCAGAATTAACGCCGTTAAAGCGGGAAAATCACTCATAATAACCAGTTCTATCGGAAAAATACCATGATTAATCACGACCCTTTTGGCGATCGCAAATTAGAACGCCTGCAATTAATGTTATATCTAATTCCCTTTCTAGGAGTGATTCCCTCCGCTTGGACATGGTATCAAGGGGAAGGAAAGGGAAAAGAACGGCAAATTAGTCGCTTATCCCTGAATTTAACGCTAGGATGGCTACTTTTTTACGCTTTCCTCTGGACTGGGGCTACTTTCAGCGACCAAACCTTGAGTTTTCGCTTTTTATACTGGAACGGTTTATTAACTTCTGCTTATATTCTCCTCTGCCTAGGAATTATCTTCAAAGTTTGGCAGCAAAAATAAGTAGCTAGGCAGTCAACTTGATTCTTTTGGCCAAGTCAAGGCCAAATCCCCTGAATAGGAATCTAGCCAACTTGCTCAAATCTATGCTAGTCTCTTGATACTTAATATTAATATCTTCGGTTCTTCGTTACTTGCTATGGTTCGAGCAGGGGGCATAAATCGACTAAATCCTTATCTGGCAAGAGACTTAATTGATTAGCTCGTTCTAGATCGAAAGCAATTGGCAAAAATCGCAGCCATGTCTTTCTATATAAGGGTTTCATCCCTTATAACCCCCGTCCATCACATAACACAAACCGAAGAACCATATCTTCATAAACAAGCACTAGATGAATTCCCATTTAATCAAAGTTCCCTTTGTCGATTTAACTTGGCAAAATCAGCCCCTACAAGCAAAAATTACCGAGGCAATCCAAACAGTTATCGACCGGGGAGATTTTGTTTTAGGCCAAGCTTTAGCCGAATTTGAAACCGCCTTCGCCCAAGCTTGCGGAGTCGAGTATGCTGTGGGAGTAGCTTCTGGCACGGCTGCTCTTGCCCTGGCTTTACAAGCTTACGGCATCGGTGCCGGGGATGAAGTGCTAGTCCCCGCTAATACCTTTGTCGCTACCCTCATGGGTGTTATTCAAGCGGGGGCCAAACCGATTTTAGTTGATTGTCACCTCGATACGGCCTTAATTGACCTCGCGGCGGCTGCCCAAAAAATTACCCCCAACACCCGCGCCATTCTCCCCGTACACCTGTACGGACAGATGGTATCACCCCAACAATTAGAGGATTTTGCCCGCAGCTATAATCTGATTATCTTTGAAGATGCGGCCCAGGCCCATTTAGCCAGTAGAGAAGGTTATCGCGCCGGCAGTGTCGGTGTGGCGGCGGGGTTTAGTTTTTATCCCAGTAAAAATTTGGGTGCTTTTGGCAATGGCGGAATGTTAGTGAGCAATGATCCAGAAATTAGCCAAAAAGCCCGCAGTTTAAGAAATTATGGCGCACCGAGCAAGTATTTCCACACCGATATCGGCACTAATAGCCGTTTAGATAGCATACAAGCCGCCATTTTAAACATTAAATTACCCCATCTGGAAGGCTGGAATCGCTCCCGTCATCAAGCGGCAAGACAATACGACCGGCTTTTGGCTCCCTTAGCCGATAAGGGCATTTTACCCATACGGGACGAAACCGAGACCGGTCATGTCTATCATCTCTACGTTATTCGCATCCTCGCCCATTGTCCCGTTGAGCGCCAACAACTACAAGAACAATTAACTGCCGTCGGTATTCAAACCGGCATTCATTATCCGATTCCTTGTCATCTGCAACCGGCCTATCGCTACCTCGGTTATCAACAGGGAGACTTTCCTAATGCAGAGATTCTCTGTGAAGAAATTGTCTCTCTCCCCATGTACCCCGGCATCAGCGAGGAGCAAATTGAAATCGTGGTTGAACAGATTACTGCGATCATCGGGTAACATAAATTCAGAATTTGTCACTAAATCGCTCCGTCCTATGGGTATTAGTCCTTCCTTATCCCCCGTATCCCAGAAAAATCGGCAATCTTGGCTGATGATCGGTTTCTTGGCGGTTATCTATGGTCCGGTGATCTTTCACTGGTACGATGGTTGGCTGAATAAATCGATCGGCATCGAACACGAATACTTTAGCCACGGCTTGATTGGCCTTCCCTACGCCGCCTATATTGTCTGGCAGAATCGTAAAAAATGGCAACGCCTCGAAGATCGCTCCCACCCCCTCGGAGCGTTTTTGTTAACCCTAGGAGCGATTTTTTATCTCCTCGGTTCCTCTCTTTGGGTTAGTATGTCTTTCCCGATTATTTTAGCGGGAATCTGTCTCTGGTTAAAAGGAACGGAAGGTTTTAAATTACAGGGATTTCCCCTACTTTTAACAGCCTTAGCGACTCCTAATCCCATACCCTACCTGATCACTCCCTATACCCTACCCCTACAGGTTTTTATTGCCGCTTGCTCTGGTTTTATTCTCCAGCAAGCGGGCCTAGATGTCTCCGTTGACGGTGTCTATATAGCGGTGGAAGGTAGGATGGTGGAAGTCGCTCCCTACTGTGCGGGGCTGAAAATGTTATTTACCAGTCTTTACGTCACGCTGCTGCTGCTCCATTGGACTAATACCATCGAAAACGGTCGCAAAACCCGCTTTATGCTCCTCAGTGCCTTTGGAATTAGTGTCGGGGCTAATATCATTCGTAACGCGCTTTTAGCTTGGTTTCACGGCACAGGACAAGAGGCAAACTTTAAATTACTCCACGATAGCTGGGGGGGTGATTTATACTCCGTCTTTATGTTATTACTGATCCTTTTGGTCTTCCAAATCATGCAGTATCGCGAGGCGGTTAAGAAAAAGTCCCTAGCTCAAGGGGAAGGTAACCAGGATGATTAGTCAAAAAATTCCAGCCGAGGTAACTTTAGTGTTAGATAAAGTCAAAAAAAAGCTCCCGGGTAATTATTTACTGCTGTTGTGCCTGCTGCTGCTATTGATTTTAGGCGGTATCTTGCCCAATTTAATTTCTGGCCAGTGGTCTTGGGTGGAGCAACCGAGAATCGGTAATATTCAGAAAATGCGAGTCCTACAAGAATCGGGAATCAAGTTCTCTGACCTGAAAACCATCGACCAGAGCCAAGGAGAAATCGGTGAGGGAAAATGGTCGGTACAAGTGGTGGAAACTCCTGAAGGCAAGAGGATCACCGTGCTTTTAAAGCCACAGATATACTATAAAAATCAACCAGGATTAGAATGGTCGGATATCACTTCGATTAGTCGTTGGAATCAGGGGGAAACAACCGAGCTATTAATCCCCACCCAGTCGGGAGGAAAGGCCACGGCTCGATTCTATCGTGCCTGGACACAAAACACCTTTGCCGTGGTGCAATGGTATGCTTGGCTAGGTGGTGGTCATTACGATCCCTCGGTGTGGTATTGGCTTGACCAATGGGCGCAATTAAAAAGACAGAGAGTACCCTGGATAGCCGTTTCCTTGGTGATTCCCTTAGACCCGACCAAAGAACTGCAAACTCTCACTCCCTTTGCTCTCAATCTCGCCGGGGAAGTTCAAAGTAACTTAGAACAAAATGTCTTAAGTCAATTAACTTCTCTGCCTGAGACCAAAAAAGAAAAGTAGTTTTTCTGCTCCCAACTATCTGTTTAAAAAAAAACTAGCTCAAGGCACTTTTCTAGTCCTTAATAGCTTCTTTGTTCCTCTCCCACTAGATAACTCTCAGAAAATAAATTGATATATCTGTTTGACATCCTCACCGCCGTAAACGGACGGTGATTCCCAAACCTCACGATTTGGGTTTCTGCTTCTTTCCCTTGCGGGGTTCCGCACCTGCCTTAACAGATTTACTCTGTTCTGGTCTTATGGTCGCTCTACAGACTGACACCGCAAGCCCTGCGGCCAAAATATTTTTACTGGCGTTAATATCTCGGTCATGGTGTGTCCCACAGTCTGGACAGTCCCACTCTCGAACATTTAACGGCATTTTCAAGGGCAATATGCCCACAATTACTACACCTTTTAGAACTAGGAAACCATCTATCTATTTCGATGTAGTTTCTCCCATACCAACGGCATTTATAGGCTAATTGTCGAGGGATTTCTCCCCAACTAACGTCAGATATTGCCTGAGATAATTTCGGGTTTTTGACCATATTCTTGACGGCTAAATTCTCAACCACAATCGTTTGGTTTTCCCGAACTAATTGAGTGGTTAGCTTATGTAAATGGTCTTTTCTACTATCGGTGATTTGAGCGTGAATCCTTGCTACTTTGATTCTTGCTTTTTCCCGATTTTTTGAGTCTTTCTGTTTTCTAGACAGATTTTTTTGGGCCTTTCGCAGTCTCCGATAATGCTTTTTAAAATGCTTGGGATTAGACACTTTATCGCCATCGCTGGTAATCACGAGGCTACTAATTCCTAAGTCAATTCCAATGGCTTTATCTGTTACTGGTAAAGGCTTAATCGTTGGGTCATCAAATCTAATTGAAATATGCCAGCGTCCAGAAGGATGTAATCTGACTGTTACTGTGCTTGGTTCACAGCTTTCTGGTATTTGTCTTGACCATCGAATAGGTAAGGGTTCTGTGCATTTAGCTAAATAGATTTGTTTGTCTTTAAATTTAAAAGCAGATTTGGTAAATTCGGCACTTCCTCCTTGATGTTTTTTCTTAAAGTTAGGATACTTAGTACGACCAGCAAAGAAGTTAGTAAAAGCTGTTTGTAAATGTCTTAACCCTTGTTGTAAAGGTACACAGCTTACTTCGTTTAAAAAGTCTAATTCTTCTTGTTTTTTCCAATCGGTTAGCATTGAAGAAGTTTCAGCATATCCTACTCTTTCTTGTCTTTCATACCATGCTTGTGTTCGTTCGTGGAGAGCTTTATTGTAAACTAATCTTACACAGCCCAATGTGCGCCGCAATAGCGACTCTTGTGTTGGTGTGGGGTAAAATCGAAACGAATAGGCTTTTTCCATGCCTCACATTCTAGAATATATCGTCTAAATGCGCTAGTATTTAACGGTAAAGCCGCCGTAAAACGGCGGGGTTTCAGACCCAAATTTTCGATGATTCCACCAATGCTCAACAAGTTTTTGCCAGTTAGTTTATTCAGAACTGGGGCCATAGCCTTATCAGGGTTGGGTCTGACAGGGTTCTTGTGGGTAATTGACTCCGAGAGACTCAAGGCCCAGGGGCCTTTGTCCATACCCCAGACTCAACCGGGGGCCGGGTTGGAATTTTTGCCCCCCCAACCCCCTAATCCCACCTTTCCTGAAAACACGATTCCCCCTACCGGCTACAGTCCACCGGTTTACTCTCCTAATAATCGCCAATCCCGACAAATTCAGGCCTATCGACTCGATATCGGCGATCAAATTACTGTCTCGGTTCCCGATTTTCCCGAATTTAATTCCACGGGGCCGGTGGATCCCGATGGTAATTTTCTGGTGCCGATTTTAGGGCGTATTCCTGTGCTGGGCTTGACTTTAGACGAAGTGCAAACTAAAATCCGCCTCGAATTGGGGCGAAAATACTTGCGGGAGGAACCGGAAGTGATTGCGGTTTTAACCACTGCCCGTCCCGTCCAGTTAACCATTCTGGGAGAGGTACAGCGACCGGGGTTTTATAGTATCGCTCCTAATACTCCCCTAGCGCAGGTACTTTTGGCGGCGGGGGGTGGCACTCCCAGAGCCGATCTGCGTTCGATCGTTGTCCGTCGGGTTTTAGTCGATGGTACAGTATTAGAGGAGAAACTTGACCTTTATACTCCCTTAATTAAAGGGGAACGCTTGCCAGATATGCGTCTGCAAGGGGGCGATGCCGTGATTGTTTCCAAGTTAGAAGTGGGCCAAGAAACGGGATATAATCGCACACTGGTGGCGAGAACCACCCTCACCCAGCAGAATATCACTGTCAGGGTTTTAGCTCCCTTAGTTCCTTCGGGAATTGCCCTGAGAAATGTTTCGATTCCCAATGGCAGCACCTTCATCGATGTGGTGGCTAGTTTACCGGTTTCCGATCGCCTGCGGATTAATGTCAATGAAGTGTCTCTGCTACGTTTTGATAGTGCCAAAGGGGGAATTGTTAGTCAAACTTTGAGTCCGATAGCGGCAGTTAGGGGAGATATCTCCCAAAATGTTCCCTTAGAAGATCAAGACGTAATTATCGTTACCCGCACCCTATTAGGGGAAATTTTCGCCGCTTTTAATATCATTACCCAACCCATTCGGGATATTTCCAATTTTACCAATACAATTCTCAACCTTAGCAATCAATTCAATAACTTCCAATAATTGAGGGGCAACTTGCTCCCTTCACTCCTTAACACAACTTCATAAGCTAGGATTTCAAGGGCGAGAATCACTCTTGACCGCTAAAATGTAAAGAATCTGGGAATATATTAAAAAGCTATGGCTCTACCAATTGTTAAACGATTTCTCATCTCGCTAGATCAGAACAAATTTGTGGGAATATTCGTCTTCCTGGTCTGTTTAGGTGGTTCTGTGATCTTTGCTCTCCTACCCGATCCTGAGAAACCCCCCACCTTTTATCGGGCGGTGGGACAATTGGCCTACCGGGTGCCGCCGCCGGCTTTTACCAGTACAGGAACCCAACTGCAAGAACAAGGGCGGGCTATTGACCGCGATTTACTGCTGTCTCCCCGGGTATTGGTCAATGCCGCCAAAAAACTGCAATTTAATCAGGAACAGATCGTTAAAATTCGCGATCGAGATTTGAAAATCACCTTCCCCGGTGAAGCGGAGGGACAAAAAAATAATAGCAATCGATCTACAGGAACCGACCAACCCCAAGAAATACTTTTAGAGTTAACGGCCGACTCCCAGGCCAAGGCGGAGTTAATTCTCGAAACCTTGATGAAGGAAATGGTGGAATACAGTCGCTGGCTGAATACTTCCCAGTTACGGGCCCGCATAGAAGCTCTCAGTGTCCGACTTAACGAAGTCCAAAAAGATTTAACCAGAGCCGAAGAAAAGTTTTATCGCTACATTAGTACCCAGGGTTCAGATTTATTGGCGATTCAAGATGGGAGTTTATTCACCGCGATCACCAGTAGTCAACAGCAACAGCGAGAAATTCGCCTAGAACTGCAAGGCATTCAAGGACAGATTAATAGTCTGAGTGAACAACTCGATTTAACCCCCGATCAAGCTTACACCTCCTCGGCCCTTAGTGCCGACCCGATTATTGCCAGTATCCGAGCGCAGATCTTGGACACGGAAGCCCAATTGGAGCGACTACAGAAGGATTTACGTCCCGAACATCCCACCGTAGTTAAATTACGCAAACAACAGCAAGTTAACGAATCTCTCTTACAAAAAAGAGCCGCCGAGGTGATCGGAAAAGATGGCATCCTGACCGATCTTCCCAGCAGTCGCATCCGTCAGCAAAGTAATCTCGATGCCACCCGTCAACAACTAGCGGCTCAATTAGTCACCCTGCAAACCCAGCGCGAGGGTTTAATGAAACAATTAGAATCCTTAGTGACTCAGGAACAGCAATTACGCTCCCAATACGAGAAATTCCCCGATAAACAGCTACAGCAAGCTCGTTTAACCCAAGCCGTCGCCTTTCAACGGGGTATCTACGAGAATATTCTCAATGCTCTGGTGGATGCTCAGGCTGCAGAAGCGGAAACCGTGGGTAGTCTCACCGTCGCCCAAACGCCAGTGGCTCAACCGATCGAACAGGTGTTTAACCGCAAGAATCGTACCTTGATTCTCTTGGTGGGTGCTGGGTTGGGAACTTTAGCCGGATTGGGTACGATTCTCCTGTTAGCAGTGATCGATGATCGCCTGCACAGTCCCCAAGAATTGCGGGAAGCTTTGGTTAGTCGGGATATACTAGTCTTAGGACAATTGCCGATTGTGCGGAATTTAGAGGGCGAGGAAATCGAGCCGATTCTCGCCGATGCTAATGCCAATTATCTCCCCTACTACGAACGTTTACGCAGTACCCTGCGACTTGTGGGCGGCGGCGAAACGGTGAAAGTGGTTGTTGTCACCAGCATTACTGGCGGAGAGGGGAAAACCGCCACTGCCTATAATCTGGCGATTGCAGCATCTTTAGCGGGCCGACGGACTCTGTTAGTCGAAGGAGATCTGAGAAGTCCCTCTAAGGCCGAAGAAATCGGAGTCACTCCCGATCCCAATTCTTTCCGAGAACCCCTACTTTACTACGGGGCAAAAAGTAAATCGATCCGGCTGGCCCCAAATATAGAAAACCTTTCCATTTTGCCTAGTCCCGGTCCGCAAAAACAAGCGGCAGCTATCATTGAATCGAGCGAATTACAATTAATTCTCAAAGATTCTCGCGGCCGTTTCGATCTGGTGATTGTGGATACTCCTTCTCTGTCTAGCTGTAATGATGCGCTGCTCTTAGAAGAACTAGCGGACGGGATTATTCTGGTAACGCGCCAGGCGATAACTCGTTCTAGTCTCTTGAGTGAAGCAACTGACCAGTTAACAGAAGCGGAAGTGAAAATTTTAGGGGCGGTGATTAACTACGTCGATATTACACCGACTCTCAACACCCCCGGATCGGAACTGCCGCCTTTGATAGTTCCCCCACTACAGGAAAAAACAGAGACAGAGGAAGTGAAAGTGGAGGTGTAAATGCGGTTACTTATGACAAAATCTTCTGGCTCGATCGAATTGTGGTTCTTGCCAAGAAAAAGCAAAATGACTGATACTATCTATGGTGGGAAAGGCTAGGCGAATCGCTTCCATTTGCACTTCTAAGGAGGGACGATTGTTATAGGGTTGTCCCCATAAACCCGCTAAAGCTGGGATAACAGGAGTTTGATTTCCCCTGCTTGCCACTACTCTTTTGATCTGATTAACCACACAGGTGGTATCGTTACAATTAGCGTAGGACATGGGATGCCATTCTAGGGAAGCGGGAAAACTATCCCAAGCTTGTAAACGGGAATCAAAACCTTGATTACCCACAAGACGATTTCCATCAGGAAAAAACACTGCCCCGGCGGGAATTCCCTGACGTTCCACTAGGGCAGAAAAATAACTAATATAATCAATTACACCCTGGGCAGCATGGGCAACCGCTAGGAACCAAAGTTCTAATTTGAGGCGATCAAAACGACTTTGAACTGATTGTTTCATCTCCTCTTCTAAGGGGATTCTACCCTGCCAAAGAGGGGCGGTTTCTTGGGGATAAAGGCGCTCGGCTTCGACGATATCATGGGGGGAAATTTGGCCGCGAGTCAGATAGCGATCGATTAAAAATTTGCCCTTATTATTCAATCCTCGATTAATTAAAGCTTGTCGGGATGCCGGACTAAAAATCCATAAATCTTGGACATTATCAGCCACGGAATCGACTCCTGTTCCTCTGGGATAGCGAATATAATCAAATAAAACTCCATCGGGACGACGTTGTAAAATGGCTTCTAGGAGAATTAAATAATCCTGTCGCGCTTGATTGCTGTAGGGATCGACAAAAGTTTGGGATCGATCATCGACAAAAGAGGTGCTATCCTGTCCTTTACCATTGCGTGCTAACACCTCCTGTCGCTCGGGTTTTAAGCTATAAGCATAGCCAAAATTGAGGCTAAATAACCAAGCGTACACCTTTAAACCGCGTTTATGTCCCTGTTCGATCGCCTGTGCTAATAAATCCACATTTCCGGCACCCGGATTTTTAATCACGCTATCCCAAACCGTGGGATTATTGTTAGGAGGTAATAAGACTTGACCATCGGCAAAAACTTCCAGATAAACTATATTATAACCTTTGGCCACGATGCGATCGAGGATACTTTCTATCGCTCCGGGACGGGTATCACAGGAGTAGAGACGCAACCAGATTGCCTGTTCCTGTAACCAGTGTCGGGAACGACAAAAGCGCAATTGTTCAGCATATTTCTGTACTAAAATGTTATATTCTTGGGGGGAAGTTTGACGCAGATTTTCTTGTTGTTTGATTTCCGATTCGGAGAGTTGACAATTATCATTGACAGCGAGGCTAGAGTTAATCCCGAGAGGACTACTCCAGAGGATTATAGCGAGGAAACAGGATAGCGATCGCAGAGAATTGACTTTCTTTAACATAGTTGTTCACGGCAAAAGTAGCAAAGGAAAAATTTTCTTAGTTTGCTATTTTTTTAGCCCTCTTCTAGAACTCTAGCAAAAGTCTTACAGTCTCTAAACTCTAGCTCTCTTATCGGGTAAGCCTTCAACTAATTTCTAAGCGCAAGTAGAGAGTTGATAGACTGTATTTGCATTATACAGCGAAAGTCAATATGTTTAGATTACCTCGTTGCAAGGATCTCCCTTGTAACGCATTTCCAGAGGTTCTAGCTCTTGTGTAACCCCCCAATATCTTTCCTTTGCAAGGCAAGATAGGAAGATGGAAAATTAGTTAACCTTTTGGCAATTGCTAGATGACTAAAAATAAAAGAGTGCTGATTTTAGGGGGAACGGGGGAAGCGGCGGCATTAGCGGCTAAAATTGCGGCAATTCCGGGTATAGATGCCATCGCTTCTTTGGCAGGTCGCACGAGAGAACCGATTACTCTCACAACTCCTTCTCGCCGGGGGGGGTTTGGTGGTGCCACCGGGTTAGCCAATTATCTGCGCCAAGAAGGCATTGATTGTTTAATTGATGCCACCCATCCCTTTGCCGCACAAATTTCCTTTAATGCCGCTCAAGCCGCCTTGTATTGTGGTATTCCTCGATTAATGTTAAGACGTCCAGCTTGGGAAAAAGTATCTGGAGATAATTGGATTGAAGTAGAAAACAATCAAGCTGCGGCGAATATTTTACCCGGGTTAGCGCCGCGGATATTTCTCACTATTGGTCGGCAAGAACTGGCAAGTTATGGACATTTAAACAATATCTGGTTTTTGATGCGGATGATTGACCCTCCGGAACCAGATGCCATCGTACCGGTTGGAAAATTATTATTGGAACGGGGGCCTTTTTCCTTGCAGTCAGAGCGCTCTCTTTTACAAGAATATAAGATTGGGGCGATCGTGAGTAAAAATAGCGGCGGTGATGCCACCTACGCCAAAATTATCGCCGCTAGAGAGTTGGGAATAACTGTGGTCATGGTGCAACGTCCACCCGTACCTGAAGGAGAAAAAGTGGCAGATGTTGAAAGTGTCCTGGCATGGTTAGAAAAAAGATGGCTCTCTTGATTTTTCTGGGAAAATCATCAGTAAGGTTGGCTGAAAAAGTCAATTGTCTGGTGATGGGGTGATGGGGTCGTTTTTGGCGAAGGAGCTGCCAGATTTTCAAGTCCTGTCAGGGCGAAGCATTCGGGCAATAACCTATCGCTGAAACCGTAGATTTTCTATCCGAATGCTTCGCCCCTACTTTTTGCCGCAAACCCTAAGTAGTCGTGCAAAATTAATTTCCCAGTCGAGAGGGTTGATGGGAGACAGCTATCAGTTATCATACTAAATCCGTTGAGCAACGCACAGAAAACGGGTTTCTCGGAGAAACCCGTTTTCTACTCATGCACTCATGCAAAAAAGGGAATAAATAATCAGTCTTTAATAACCAGATTTAGGATCAGATGTTATTTTTCAGTTCACTGATTACTGATTACTGATCACTGAAAAGCTTCCCACCCAATCTAGGGAAATTACACTTTCACCACGTTGCTAAAAGAGATTTTCAGGTAATCATCTTCCATTTTTGCTCCGGAAGGTTTCAGGGCTGCTAAAGCTTGGGGTAAGACTAAATTACGACGGTGATTACCGATGCGAATATTTAACTCATCTCCAGTTTTATTGAGTTGTATTTGTTCCTTGGGTATGCCGGGTAAATATAATTCCAGACTGTAATTATTTTCCTGTTGAACTACCCGAATAGTGTTTTCTTTGTAATAAACTTTCGTCGGATCTTCCCCAGCAAAAAGAGTTTCTTTCAGTCTTTCCAAAGCGGGTAAACCACACATTTCTTCGGAGTAGAGAGGAACTTCTTTAACCGGTAAAGGATGAAAATTATCGTAAATTTCCTGTTTATAACCCTGTTGATTTTCTTTCCAACGAGCAAAGAAGGGATCGGTTACTTTGTCGGGAATAATCCGATTAGCAATAATCAAATCGGTGGAAACATTATAGAGACTTAGATAGGCATGGGCGCGTAAAGACTCCTTAATCACCATTTTTTCGGGGTTTGTCACCAAACGTACCGAGGTTTGAGTATTATCGGTCAAAACCTTTTCTAAAGCCTCGATCTGCTCATAAAACTCGTAGGGAGCGTCCATAACTTCCTTGTCCGGTAGGGAAAAACCGGCGATCGGTCGAAAAAAGGGTTCCACCAGTGGTCGCAATGCCACCGACATTCCCTGTAAAGGTTTGTAAAATCTTCTCATGTACCAACCGCCCACTTCTGGCAAACTCAGCAATCGTAAGGCTGTACCCGTGGGTGCGGAATCGATAATCAACACATCATAAGTACCCTCATCGTAGTGGCGTTTCATGCGAACTAAGCCGAAAATCTCATCCATTCCGGGTAAAATCGCTAATTCTTCCGCTTGCACTCCATCTAAACCCCTAGCTTGCAATACCTGAGTAATGTAACGTTTTACTGCGCCCCAGTTGCCTTCCAATTCCATTAGTGCGTCTAATTCTGCCCCCCAAAGATGGGGACGTACCAAACGAGGATCGTGACCTAATTCGAGATCGAAACTGTCAGCGAGAGAGTGAGCGGGATCGGTGCTAAGAACTAGGGTTTTATAGCCAAGTTCGGCGCAGCGGAGTCCTGTAGCGGCGGCGACGGAGGTTTTACCCACGCCTCCTTTACCGGTCATGAGAATTACACGCATGGGGGCTGATTCTAAGAAAATTTACATTACTTATTCTTATTATGACGGGAAAGTTAACAAATTGAGGACAAGAATCAGCATTCTTGGCTATAGAATTCCACTCCCCGACCATCACCCCGGGGAATTAGGCTCTGTTCAAAAAATTGCTGACAGCGATTTTCAGCATCAGCGACGAGAACTTTGGCAAAATGACCGTTTTCGAGAACTTCTTGCCTTGGACGTTGTTCGTAGGCATAGATAATCAAAATATCTCCTGGTTGACAGAGCAGAGCCGCACCACCGTTGGGGCAAATTTCCCCGGTTTGGCCCGGAAAAACGTAGGTGGAAAAGCGCTTACCATTGCTAAGATTGACCACATCCACCTCTTCAAGCGGCAAAATGCCGACCCGCTCAATCAATTCTCGATCGATAGTGATACTGCCGACATAATCGACGTTAGCCTCGCTGACGCGCACTCGATGAAGTTTGGCGTGCATTAATCGAATTGTTCCCATGTATTTTGTCCTATTTCCCCCAATTACTTCAATTATTATGCTCTCCCAGTGGGAATGTTTACTAAAAAATCTCGGTCAATGGCAAGGTTCTTTTACCCGTCTGTCTCCCCAAGGCGATCTGATCGAAGATACCCCGACTTTGGTATCTTTGCAAGGCATTAATAATAATCGATCGATTCGTCAATTGGTCCGCCGTCTCTACAGCGATCAAGCGCCAGAAGATTTGATTTTAGAGTATAGTTCTCTCCATCAGGGTATTCTATTTAGCCAGACGGGAGCTTTTTGCCAAGGTTCTCTATATTTTAGTAGTTTTTCCTCACAATTCGGAGCAGAATTTGGGTTAATCTCTGGGGAAAGACGATTAAGAATCGTACAGTTATTTAATGAGCGCTGTGAGTTCGATCGCTTGACTTTAATTCGGGAAAAGTTAGTTGATTCTCAGTCACCAGAAAGACCGATGTTAACGGTGGAGCAATTACTGGGTCAATGGCGGGGACAAGCGGTGACAACGGGACGGGATTTTTATAATTCTCCTGCCTATTCTACCCATGTATCGATCGAGCGTCAGGGGGATAATTATCTCTCGCAAACTTTGACTTTTGGTGATAGTCAAATTACTTCTAGCGCTCGGATTGAGGGACAAAGATTGTTGTTTGAAAATGGTCCGCTGCCGATTCAAATCCTGCTGCTGCCCGATGGAGCCTCCTGTAATACACCTCTGAAAATTACTGCCGGTCATCGTTTTGTTTTAGAGGTGGGTTGGTTACTTTCTCCTACTCAAAGACAGCGCTTAATTCGTTCTTATAACGAGAAGGGAGAATGGACAGGTATTACTCTGGTGACGGAGGAAAAAGAAAGCTATTAGCCGTCAGCCATCAGCTAGATTGATAATAAAAAGGAAATTGACAATTACACTGAAAAATATAGCGTTTCTGATCAAGATGAATTATAACTGGATTTGGCATCGTCTCCTTGCTCGGAGACTTGCCAAAACAACAACTTTGTACTTCACCAATAAGATAACTGCTCTCAGAAGCTAAATGCTAAGGGTTAATTTACATAAGCAAAATTTATCAAAATCCCAATATACTTGAGAAGATTTAAATTTACATTCCTTCATCTTTACTTTTCTTAAAAAATAATTGAGAAAAATTCCTATTTGTCAACGAGATTGCAATAGTTACAGCCTGCTGCTAAAATCTAAGAATTGGTTTACTCTGTGCATTTTTAGTCTTTGTGCCTTGAAACCCTTACCCAGTCTAGGATGACTAATTCGTCCCCAGGAAAAACTTGCCAATTGCTCCTCTGACGAAAAAGATCTTTTGCCAAAAATATGTGTACTTATGTTAAAACGAAAAAGTTTTTTTGACAAAATGTACCAGATGTGCTGCGAGAAAAGTCTCCAGATTAGCTACTGGGGATGGGAAACTGTTAACTATCTAGGGTTTGCGGCAAAAAGTTGGTTGGTGGGGGCCAGGTGTGGGGTGTGGAAGGAACCACAGAGACACAGAGGACACAAAGATTGATCACTCCTATATAACGCTCTTCTGGGACTTTCGGAAATCCCTGACCGAATCCAGATTCTGAAACCCTTGCTTGACAAGTGATCGCTAACTTTTTTTCTAATAAAAACTCAAATTTCGGGTTTCTGTTAGTTAGCGATAGCTTGAAGGCTTACCCCATAAGAGAGCTAGAGTTTAGAGACTCTAAGACTTTTGCCAGACTCCCAGAAGAGCGATAAGGGACTTGCGCTTTGATAATGTACCATCTGGCTGGTCTGGTTCTTCTACAGAGCGATTTTCTGGCTGGGATATTATTCCTACGCAAGTCCCTAAGTAGTCGTGCAAAATTAATTTCCTAGTGAAGATAAGCAAGAGGCAAGAGGCAAGAGGCAAGAGGTGGTTAGATATGTGTAATTAATTTTGCTTAGGTACTTACGTTATAAGTTAAACTGATCACACCAAGAATAAGAGAGCCAATTTCCCCCCCGAACGATCCAATCCCTGGCACTTTTGGATTTCAAAAAAGCCTAAAAATCTGATCCAACAAGGTTTTTAGATTTACTAAGCAAGCCCTGAATATTTTACACAATTCATACTAGGTAAGCAACAGGGCTACGGCACTACTACCGAATCATTACCCAAAAAGTAAATCATGGAGGATTGCTAAACGCTGGTCATCTTCACGAACAATAGCACCATAATAATTTTTTTTATTCTCTAGCCAGAGTAATTCAAACTCGATCGCCTTGGGCAAAGCTAAACTGAAATTATCCAAAGCTTGGGGACAATCAAAGATAACTTTGCGCGTCTCGAAGCGGTCAAAATGTCCTTGGCAGAACATTTTGAAAAACGGTAAAGAATGCAGTGACACCCCACCCCCAATAGCAACAGTCAAACCGGCAGCCTTAGCTTTTTTTGCCAAAGGTAAAGCCAGAGCCAAAACTTGCTCGCTATTCACATCCTGGCGAGTTAATCCCAAAGAACAGGCTAAATCCATGCGTCCGATCACGATACCATGGAGAGATTTTATCTCTGGAATCGCCAACATTTCCTGAAAATTCTCACAGGCAGTAATCGTTTCGATATTAACTAATAACTCCACATCTTCCACCCCTTGATCAGCTAAAACCCTCCTAGCTGCCCGCAGATATTTTTGTAAAGCATAGGCTGTTTCTACCATGGGAGCAATCAAGCGATCGACTCCTAAATTAACCGCATCAAAGATATCTCTGATCGCTTCGCAACCGGCGATTTTCAGATTAAAATCTACCCCCGCTTTCAGACTAATTTCTTTCAACCGCATCGCTTCCGTCAGTCGGGTTCCTTCCGTCTCGAATTCCGCTTTTACCCCTGAAACATGGTGATCTTCCCTGAGTTCTCTTAACAGTTCCACCATTTTTTTTTCTAAGGAATTCATGTTTTTAATCGTTTAAAATTGGTAACTGCTAGATGAGCCTTGTTGATTATAGCCCATCTGCGAAAAGCCGATGGCTGAGGACTAAGTAGGTGTTAAAAATTGTCAGATGCCCTCTTATTCAGGAGGGATTAAGGGGGTGCCGATCCCCCCTTATCAAGGGGGGCAGGGGGGATCGAACCCAAAATCTATCTTCAATTTAATTAAAACCAGCTACTTAGGAAACCATAAAAATACCCTAAACAAAGGGACAAAAGCGACAAAATACTGGCATAATGAACAAGGCCGTCTGATTTTTTTCTGGCCACATCCTTTCTATACTACATTCGTAATATAAGTAATTCTCTAGTTAGACTATGCGAACTCACTACTGTGGCGACCTTAGCGCGATCGAAATTGAAAAAAGTGTCACCCTCTTCGGTTGGGTCGATCGCCGTCGCGATCACGGTGGCGTTATTTTTATTGATCTACGGGATCGCAGTGGTATTGTCCAGATCGTCAGTGATCCCCAACGAACCCCCGCTTCCTACCCGATCGCTGAAACCGTCAGAAACGAGTATGTCCTCAAGGTGACGGGAACAGTCAGTCAAAGGCCTACCGAATCCCTTAACCCGCGCATTGCCACCGGAGAAATCGAAATTTACGCCACTAGCATCGAGATTCTCAACGGGGTTACTAAACAACTGCCTTTTGTCGTCTCCAGTTCCGAAAGTGAATCGGTCCGGGAAGATGTGCGCTTGCGATACCGCTATCTAGACCTACGCCGGGAGCGTATGAGTCAGAATTTACAACTACGTCACCAAGTTGTCAAGGAAATGCGCCGTTTTCTCGAAGATGAACAGCATTTTATCGAAGTGGAAACGCCAATTTTGACTCGATCGACTCCCGAAGGGGCGCGGGATTATCTGGTTCCTTCCCGTGTCAACCCGGGCCAATGGTACGCTTTACCCCAATCACCGCAACTATTTAAGCAATTATTAATGGTGTCGGGAATGGATCGCTACTATCAAATCGCCCGCTGTTTCCGGGATGAAGATCTGCGCGCTGATCGTCAACCGGAATTTACTCAGTTGGATATGGAGATGAGTTTTCTCTCCTTACCTGAGATTTTAGCCCTCAATGAGGCTTTGATTGCTCATATCTTCAAAAAAGTCAAAAATATCGATATAAGCCTGCCCCTGCCCCGTTTAACATATTCTGAGGCTATGGATCGCTATGGGATCGATCGCCCCGATACCCGTTTTGGCTTGGAATTGGTCAATGTGGCGGAGATTTTTGCCGATTCGGGATTTAAGGTGTTTTCAGGTGCGATCGCTAGTGGTGGGACGGTGAAAGTTTTACCGATTCCCAACGGTAACGAGGCGATTTCTAACGTCAGAATCAAACCGGGTGGGGATTTATTCAAAGAAGCCACCGACGCGGGGGCGAAGGGAATCGCCTACATCCGCGTGCGCGAGGACTACGATTTTGATACCATTGGTGCGATTAAAGATAACCTGACAGAGGCACAAAAACAGGCTTTAATCGAGAAGACTGGCGCAAAACCGGGGCATCTGCTCTTATTTGGGGCGGGAGATACCGATACAGTCAATAAATCCCTATCCCGCCTACGCTTAGTTTTAGGGGAACAATTGGGATTAATTGATCCTGATAAAATCAACCTCCTCTGGGTGACGGATTTCCCGATGTTTGAATACAACGCCGAGGAAAAACGCCTGGAAGCATTGCATCACCCTTTTACTGCCCCTAATCCCGAAGATTTAGACGATCTAGCCCACGCTCGCGCCCTCGCCTACGATATGATTTTTAATGGTATTGAAATCGGTGGCGGCAGTTTGCGGATCTATCAACGGGAAGTACAGGAAAAAGTCTTCGCCACCATCGGTCTATCCCCAGAGGAAGCCTATAATAAATTCGGCTTTTTGTTAGAAGCTTTTGAATACGGAACCCCTCCCCACGGTGGCATCGCCTACGGTTTAGATCGCTTGGTGATGTTGTTAGCCGGGGAAGAATCAATTCGCGATGTGATTGCTTTCCCGAAAACCCAGCAAGCTAGTTGTTTACTCACTTCTGCACCTTCAACAGTGGCAGCGAAGCAATTAAAGGAATTATCCGTTGCTTCTACCTACAAACCGCCATCCTAAGATTAGGGTGGGCATTGCCCACCTAATTTTTAAAAGTCTGTTGACACCATGCTCTTAAATTCTTTTCTGCTACAAAGTCCTCCCAGCACCGCACACCACCCGAAAACCGTAATTGTTGATGCGGTTGACGCGGCGGAAGTAGTAGTCGTAGCGAATCGCGGAACGGCAGTAAGTAGGATTGTAGCCCCAGGAACCGCCCCGCAGAGGAGAACGATTATCATTACCATTTTCTATCCAGACACTGCCATCCGTCGGCGCACCGTCATAGTTATCGTGCCAAGTATCGGCGCACCACTCCCGGACATTGCCGTGCATATCGTACAGTCCAAAGGCGTTTGGGGGAAATTGTCCCACGCGAGTTGTTTCGTTTCGATATTCTCCGTTCGGTTCATCGGCGTAGGTATTACTGGCATTGTAGTTAGCCAATTCCCCCGTAATGGTTTCCCCAAAGTAAAACGGGGTGGTGGTTCCAGCACGACAAGCGTACTCCCATTCCGCTTCACTCGGTAGTCGGTATTCCCTTCCGGTCAGCTTGGATAATCTCGCACAAAATTCGATCGCATCGTACCAGTTGACTTGTTCCACGGGACGGCGATCGCTATCGGGACGGTCTTTAAAATAGGCTGGCTTGAAATCAAGGTCTTGTTTAACTTTTAAATCCGTGCGAGAGGCTACTGCTTTCCACTGGGCCTGGGTGATGGGGTATTTACCCATAAAGAAGGGTGGGACAGTTACTTCATGTTGTGGTCTTTCCCTTCTAAATCCTTCCCAATTAAATTTTTTAACCAGTCTTTCGATTTCCTCATCTTCCGTTCCCATCAGGAAAGTTCCCCCCGGAATGGCGACCATTTCTAAGGTGATGCCTTTGCCCAGATCTTCCCTGAAATATTGGGACTGTTTCAACTCTTTGTTAATTTGCTCACCCTTCGCATTTACTCCCACCACCTCAAAGTTAAATACTGATAACAGTTGTTTTGGCTCTTCCGGTTCAAGCTTGAACTGATAGCCAATTGCTCTTTCTAGTTGCTCAAATCCGTCTTCTTCCCAATAATCAAGCCGGTGAATATCTCGCAGATTCAAGCTAACTTCTGCAAGTCGCAGATCAGGAATTTCGCATTCTTCTAACCTCATGGGAATAAAAAAAATTGTCCCCGGTAGCATCTCTCCCAAGGTATCAAGTGCAATCCTCAACTCCCGTTGGATGTATCCCTGCTTATTAGCCGATTTCCCTGACAGACAGGCGAGAAAAATCTGACTAGCTTTAATCGCTTTCGGAATTTCATCTCGCCAAATTTGACCCGGAATCAGGTCTTTTTTATCCAACCAAGGTTTATATCCCGCTTGCTTGAGGCGGTCATACAGTGCCAAAACTGCTGGTTTGTCCTCACTGGCATGGGCCAAGAAAATTTGGATCTCTGACTTTTTCATAACTTTTTCTTATGACCACAAGTAGGGGAGAGCCAGATTAACTGGCATAAAATCTCTAAATAAACCATTTAATTGATTATTACTCATTCTTAATTCTCCTGTCTCCTGTCTCGGAGTCTCCTGACTACTGCCTACTGTCTCCTGACTACTGCCTACTGAATCCTCACCAACCACGACAATTTGGGATTTTTACAGTAAGTCCACTTTCTCACTTTCCCCACCCGCGACCTTTTTCCGTTAGATTATAAATGGATACAAAACTTAACATTTTATCCAGAATCTACCGAGAGGGCAGACCGTGCGGCCAGATACCCTAGAAAATAACCAGCATTCAGCCGATAATTCGCTAGTTCCCGAAGAAATCGCATTTAAACCCGAAATTGAGCCAGAGAAAACCGAATACTCGCCAAAACCGACAAAAACCAACTCTTGGCTATCGGGAGGAAAGGGTTTATTTATCGGTGTGGGATTGGGGGTTTTATTGACCCTAGGGGCGACTCGTTTCGCTAATCGACCCCAAACAGCCCAAAACCCCAATACTCAGGCCGTAGCGGCAAAAAATGAAGCACCAGCACAAACAGTAACCACCACTAGGGTACAATTTACTCCCGTGGCCCGCACCCTGAAAGCGACTGGAAGCGTGGCAGCCGATGAATTAATCCCGATTCTTTCCCAAGCGACGGGACTACAAATCAAAGAAATCTTTGTGGATGAGGGGGATAGGGTCAGCCAAGGTCAAATTCTCGCTCGTCTCGATGATACCGTCCTACAAGCGCAATTAACCCAAGCACAGGCAAATGTCGCCCAATCCCGGGCGCGTTTGGCAGAATTGCAAGCGGGTAGCCGTAAAGAGGAGATCGCTGGAGCTAAACAAACTATTCAACGCATAAAAGCCGAAATTAGTCAAGCTCAATCGGATTGGGATTTGGCCAAAAAACGCGTCCAGAGAAACCAAAGTTTAGAAGCGGAAGGAGCGATCGCCCGGGATCGTCTCGATGAAGTCCTCAATGAAGAAAGAAAGCAAGCGGCGATCGTACAACAGACCCAATCCCGTTTAGGAGAAGCAGAGCAGCAACTGGCACAATTGCAAGCGGGCAATCGTCCCGAAGTGATCGCCCAAGCTACAGCCCAATTAGCGGAGGCTCAAAGCCGTTTAGCCATTGTTAACGCCCAATTAAACGAGACGCGCCTGATTTCTCCGGTCAGTGGCAAAATTGCCGAAAGAAATGGCCGCATCGGGGATACCACCAACGGTCAAAATGCTCTCTTTAAAATCATCGAAAATGGGCGTTTAGAGCTAAGATTGCGGGTTCCTGAGAATCAATTGCCCTTAATCCGCGTCGGAGCGCCCGTTACTATCACTTCCGATGCTAATACCAGTCTGAAACTATCGGGACAGGTGCGCGAAATTAATCCCATCGTCGATGAGGCATCCCGTCAAGCAACGGTTAAAGTCGATTTAACCGACAATACAGGATTAAAACCGGGGATGTTTTTACGAGGTGCGATCGTGACGAATACTAGCAACAGTTTAACCGTCCCCATGACCGCAGTTTTACCCCAAAAAGATAATCAAGCTCTAGTTTATTTAGTTCAACCTGATAACACCGTTACCGCCAAAACTGTGCAATTAGGTCAAATTATGCCGAATAATCGCGTGGAAATTCTCACCGGTTTACAAGCGGGCGATCGCATTGTGGTCAAAGGGGCAGCCTATCTCGGTGATGGCGACAAAATTACAGCAATCAGCGATCAGTAATCAGTAATCAGTAAACAGTTATCAGTAATCAGTAATCAGTGATCAGTGATCGGTAGCGGGGCAAACAGATGGAGAGTAAAGTTTATGATAAAGCTTATAAATTTGCCCTTAGGATTGTTAAAGGCTATAAATATTTGTGTGAGACTAAACAAGAATATGTTTTGTCAAAACAGCTATTAAGGAGTGGCACTTCAATCGGGGCTAACATTGCCGAGGCTAATGGAGCTATTTCTCAAGCTGATTTTCGAGCTAAAATGTCAATAGCTT
Source organism: Microcystis flos-aquae FACHB-1344 (assembly GCF_014698375.1). NCBI lineage: Bacteria > Bacillati > Cyanobacteriota > Cyanophyceae > Chroococcales > Microcystaceae > Microcystis > Microcystis flos-aquae. The sequence continues at coordinate 25,137 of NZ_JACJSW010000190.1, forward strand.
ATAAGGAATGTCTAGAAACAAAGTATTGGCTGTCTCTATTGAAAGACACGAATTACATAGAGGAAAGAGCCTTTCAAAGTATCAATGATGATGCGGAGGAAATTGGTAAAATGCTTTGGGCTATTCTAAAAACCTGCCAAGAAAATACCAAAAACAAAAAACAAAAAACCAAAAACTGATAACTGATAACTTACCCACTGATAACTGATAACTGATAACTGATAACTGAAATTATGGCTTTTAATATTTCTAATTGGTCTATCAAAAATCCCATTCCGACGATCCTGATCTCCCTGGTTATGGCCTTAATGGGATACATTGCCTTTCTAGGATTAGGGATCGATCGCTCTCCTAATATTGACATTCCGGCCGTGATTATCACCGTTAATCAACCGGGTGCAGGTCCAGAGGAATTGGAAACCCAAGTCACCAAAAAAGTCGAGGATGCGGTGGCTGCTTTGGGTAATATCGATCAAATTACTTCTACCATCAACGAAGGCAGCAGCACCACCACCGTTAACTTTATCCTTGGCACTAACAGCGATCGCGCTACCAATGATGTGCGGAATGCCATAGCGCAAATTCGCCAGGATTTACCCCAAGATACTAATGATCCAATTGTCCAACGTTTAGAATTTGCCGGGGGTGCGGTGATGAACTATACCATCTCCTCCCCGAAAAGATCGATCGCCGAATTAAGTGATCTAGTCGATCGTCAAATTGGCCGCGCTTTAACGGGAGTGCCGGGGGTAGCACGAGTCAATCGCGTTGGGGGAGTCGATCGAGAAGTGCGTGTAGATTTAGATCCCGGTCGTCTGATCGCCTACGGTATCACGGCCACGGCGGTTAATGACCAAATTCGTAGTTTTAATATTAATTTACCCGGAGGGCGCTCGGAAATCGGTGGCAGTGAACAAACTGTCCGCACCCTCGGCAGCGCTGAAACGATCGAAGATTTAAGAAATTATCAAATCTCTTTACCTAACGGTGATACCGTCCCCTTAAGCAATTTAGGGACGGTTAGTGATAGTTCCAGCGATCCCCGACAAATGGCCCTCTTAGATGGGCAGCCAGTGGTGGGTTTTTCGATTTTACGGGGGACTGGCAGCACCTTGGTCACGGTAGAAACAGCAGTACGTCAAGAAATCGAGAATTTAAAGAAAAAACTGCCCGAAGACATTAAATTTCAATTAATTTTTACCCGTGCCGACTCAATTCGTGCTAGTTACGAAAGCCTTCTGAGCGATCTGATCATCGGTTGCATCATGACGGTGATCACGGTGGGTCTATTTTTAGGCAATTGGCGCGCCACGATTATCACGGGTTTGGCCCTGCCTTTGTCGATTTTCCCGACTTTTTGGGTGATGCAGTCCCTAAATTATACCCTTAACGGTATGACCCTGCTGGCCTTAGCTTTAGCTTTGGGTAATCTTGTCGATGATGCGGTGTGTATGGTGGAGGACATCGATCAACATTTAGCTATGGGTAAAAAACCCTTGCCAGCGGCTTTTGATGCCTCAAAAGAGATTGGATTAGCCGTTTTAGCCAGTGCGGCGGCAATTATGGCGGTATTCCTGCCGGTTGCTTTTATGGGCGGTGTGCCGGGCCAATTCTTTCAACCTTTCGGCGTTACGGTGGCGGTTTCTACCCTATTTTCCAGTTTGATCGCCGTCACCGTCACTCCGATGTTAAGTGCCTATATTCTACAGCCGAAAAAGCTGAAAACCGGTGATGGTAATCCCTCCTCGCGCCCCCGTTTTCGTCCCTACAAAAGTTTGTTAACTTGGTCCCTACGTCATCGAATCCTGACTTTATTGGCGGCTTTGGCCTTTTTTATCGGTAGTTTACAGTTAGTTCCCTTGATTCCAAAAGGGTTATTTAGTTCCGGGGATACTGGATTAAGTACGATCAGTCTAGAATTGCCTCCCGGTGCGACTTTGAATGATACTGTTGCCGTGGCTAATCAGGTGAATAGTTTACTGCAAAAAAATACCGCCGTCGCTAATGTTTTGGCTATTCCGGGAGATTCGGGACGGGTAAATACGGGGTTAATATATGTTAATTTAGTTCCTAAGGAACAGCGATCGCTAACTCAACGGCAATTTGAGGAACAAACCCGCCTGGATTTCCAGAAGATACCGGGGGCTAGAGTTAGTTTTCGGGCGCAGGGTGGAGCAGGAAGCACTAAGGATGTAGCTATAGTCCTGAAAAGTGAAAATGGCGATATTTTAACCCAAACTGCCCAAAAATTAGAGCGAGAAATGCGGGCTTTACCCGGTTTTGTCGAGGTCAGTTCCGGGGTAAGTTTAGTTAAACCGGAGATCATTATTCAACCGGATCCTGTCCGGGCTGCCGATCAGGGAGTCTCGGTCAGAGCGATCGCCCGTACTGCATCTTTGGCTTTAATCGGCGATAATGAGTTTAATTTAGCTAAATTTAACCTTGCTGACCGACAAATTCCCATCCGGGTGAAAATTGCCAACGATGGTCGCAGTGAGATAGAAACTCTGCAAAATTTGCGCGTTCCTAGCAGTAATGGGACGTTAGTACCGCTTAACTCGGTGGCGACAATTAGCTTAGGTAGTGGACCTGCGGAAATTCAACGCTTTAACCGTCAACGTCAGGTTAATATTGGAGCTAATTTAGAGGGAGTTTCTTTGGGAAGTGCGGTGACACAAATTCGCGCTTTACCAACTATGAAAAACTTACCCCCAGAGGTGACAGAAGAACCCTTTGGTGATGCTCGCATTATGCGCGATATCTTTGCTCGTTTTTTGGGGGCGTTAAGTTTAGCAATTATTTCTATCTATGGGATTCTGGTCTTATTGTATAACAATTTTCTCTATCCCTTAGCGATTTTAACTTCCCTTCCTTTATCGATTGGTGGCACTTTAATCGCTCTTTTAATTACCCAAAAAGAGTTAGGTTTATACGCTTTAATTGGCATAGTTTTACTGATGGGATTAGTCACCAAAAATGCGATTCTGTTAGTAGATTTTGCCTTGAGTGGTCTTCAGGAAGGGAAACCGCAATTTCAGGCGATGATTGATTCGGGAGTCTCTCGTTTACGACCAATTATTATGACCTCCGTTTCCACAATTGCCGGGATGTTACCGATTGCTTTAGCTTTAGGTGCAGATGGGGAAATTCGCGCACCGATGGCGATTGCTGTTATTGGTGGTTTTACCACTTCCACCCTATTAACTTTGGTGGTTGTACCAGTAATCTTTACTTATATCGATAGTTTTTACTATTGGTTGCGGGGATTATTTGTTAAACAAAAACCCAAGTCGATTTAGTACAGAAAACGGGTTTCTCGGAGAAACCCGTTTTCTACTCATGCAAAAGTCAAAAAGGGGAATAAATAATCAGTCTTTAATAACCAGATTTAGTAGTAAAATATCTCTCTGAAAGCTTGAGAAAAAACCCAGAGAAACTAACCCATGAATCCCTTGACAGTCACACATCAAACTCTATCCCTTCCCCCCATGGGCTGCGGTACTTGGGCCTGGGGAAATCGTCTTCTCTGGGGTTACGATGAGAGTATGGATAGCCAGTTACAAGCGGTTTTTAATCTCTGCGTCGAGCGGGGTGTCACCCTATTTGATACGGGAGACTCCTACGGCACAGGCAAACTCAACGGACAGAGTGAGAAGCTATTAGGACGCTTTACAGGGGAATATAGCGGTTATAACGCCGATAATATCCGTATTGCCACCAAACTCGCCCCTTATCCTTGGCGTTTAACCCGTCATGCCATGGTGAAAGCTTGTCAAGCTTCGGCAACCAGATTAGGCCGCCCGGTGGATTTAGTGCAAATGCACTGGTCAACGGGCAATTATGCGCCATGGCAGGAGAGTGGATTATTAGACGGATTGGGGGATTGTCTGGAAAAGGGGTTAGTTAAAGGGGTGGGTTTATCCAATTTTGGACCGAAAAGATTGAAGTCTGCCTATCAAAAGTTTGCCAGTCGCGGCATTCCTATTACCAGTTTACAGGTACAGTATTCTCTCCTTTCTACCTATCCTCTCACTGACTTAGGATTAAAGGAACTATGTGATCAATTGGGTATTAAAATTATTGCCTATAGTCCCCTAGCTTTGGGGTTATTAACGGGGAAATATCGAGATAATAAAAACTTACCCCCAGGATTACGTCGCTTCCTTTTTGGTCAATTAATTCCCGCTATTTCTCCCCTGATAAGTTGCCTAGAAGTTATCGCCCAAGCTAAAAATAAAACTATTAGCCAAGTTGCTTTAAATTGGTGTATCTGTAAGGGAACAATTCCTATCCCCGGAGCCAAAAATGTTCGGCAAGCTGAGGATAATTTAGGGGCTTTAGGATGGAGTTTAGACAGTGGGGAAATAGCAGAATTAGATAAAATTGCCGCAGGTTTGGATAAAAAAATGGTACAAAATATCTTTCAAACTAAGTAGGGTTGGCTGAATAAATCTAAAAACCTTGAAAGTGCCAGCGATTGGAGTGATTGGGGGGAAAATTCAGGTACTTTTTCCCTGAAAATGGGTAAAACCCCACACCCCACCTGCCCCCCCGATGTCGGGGGGGTTGGGGGGGCCACACCCTGCCACCAGGAAAAACTTTTTCAGCAAACCCTAAGTATTGTCTTGAGAGACCAATTTTAAGCTAGGACGGGGTTGGATTGTTCCCCCGTAAGCGACGGCAGTATAAGGAGATAGGACAAGATGAGGAGATATACCCAGGGAAATTCGATAAATTTCCCCAGCTTTATCCATTAATTGCTGTTTAACTGGCTCTGTCGGCAAATTTTGCCGCCAAGCTAGGGGAATCCCCTCGATACCGTTGTACAATCCCGCCCAAATCCCCGCTAAAGTGGTGGTTAATTGCCGTTGATAGGGACTAGAATTAGCGCGACGCACGCTCACGGCGAAATCCTCGGTCGTTTGCAGAAAGGTATAGAGAGAAGCTGCGATCGCAATTCCTAAAGGTGAGCTATCTTTCGCCCAAGCCGATAAAATGGACTCTAAGGGATGATTTTGCCTTAAAGCTGACTGAATCTGCTCTAATAGCTTATTCTTGGGGTTAATAGTTAGCAATTGCCCTATTAACTGATTTAAAGGCCTTTTTCCCTCTAATAACAGACCTACAGCCTCTCCCCAAATTATCGCTTCTTGTCGGGTTAACTCGGAAATTAAGCCCTTTTTTAGCCAAAAATTTAATCTAGCTTGCCAACGTTCCCCATGGTCAGGCCAGGTTAAAATCTCCGGTAACAGCACAAATAATAACGCCGATTCCGACTGCTGCTTGGCTGCGATCGCAAGGGGAAAATCCTCCTGAGATTGCAGAGCTTGCAAAAGCAGGATCGTCCTCGGTGTCGCCTCATAGTTAAAGGCTGGTATTAGGGGCTGATTATGCAAGGATTCCCCAATATATGCCCCGATTAACCCTCCCTGAAGGCGATCGAGGGGTGAAAAAACCTTTTGCATAAATTAGCTCAATTTGCCCGGTAGGTGACTTCCTCGACTTTGCCCGGTTGCCCCAGTTGTTTAGCATGGGCATTATTAACGGCAACGTAAACCCCGCCGGCATTACCCGCCCTCACGGTTAATTCTCGGTTTGCTTGCCAAGTGCGATGGCTTCCTTGGGGCAGTACACCCTCAAATTCTGTCTTGCCATCCACCACCACCCGCAGCCAGCAGTCATCCTCCAGTTTTACCCCCACCACCAGCTGCTGATTATTGCTGGTTTTGTTGGCTACCGGTTGAAGGGGATTGCTTTTCGGTTGGACAATTTGCTGTTGTGGCAAGGAAGGCGGCGGTAAGCGATTCGATTGCAGTACCGATTTTTGCAGGACGTGGGATAGGGTTTGTACGGAACCAATAACTAAGATTAAATAGAGAAAATAGAGATGAATCGGGCGAATTTGAAGACTCGGCAGCGATAAAGACGGTTTTATTCCCCTAAAAAAGTTATTGACCTTGGTGGGAAAACGTCGGCTAATCGTCTCACCATCCAGGGACAGACTATCAGCAAATTGTTTGATTAACCAACGAATATAAATCGGTTCGGGCAATGCCTCCAAATCTCCCGCTTCCAAGGCTTCTAGACGATGGCGCGGAATCAAGGTTTTCTGGGCAATTTCCTCGAGAGAAAGGGACTGTTCTAGGCGATTTTTTTGCAAATAAACGCCGATTTCCAGTAATTTGGTGCGCTGTTTATGCTGGGGGTCGAGTTGTGATTGGAGAAGGCGAAACATATCGCTATTAGGGGCTGACTTTCAGCTTAGTTAATCTGGTTTTTTAAATATTTCAGTTCATCAAGGGTTAAAAAACGGTAATGACCCAAGGGTAAGGGGGAATTATTACCAGAGTTTAGTTGAATACGACCGATAGCACTGCGATGAAGTTTCAGGACGTGATAACCTAATTCTTCGGCTACAGAGCGAATCTGCCGATTTCTTCCCTCCACTAAAATAACTTCTAGTAGGGTTTTTTGGTCGGTTTGCTTGAGTATCTCAACCTGTGCGGGTAAGGTTTTTTTCCCTTCTAAGAGGATACCTTCTCGCCAACGCTGGAGAGCAAGTCTATCAATCGCACCATCTAGCCAAACCCGATAGGTTTTGGGCAAATGATAACGGGGATGGGTGAGGGTGAGGGTGAGTTGACCGTCGTTGGTGAGGAGTAAAGCCCCAGTGGTGTTGATGTCCAACCTTCCTACGGGATGTAACCCCGTCTCGCTGGCAAGGGAGTCGGGCAAAAGGTCGATTACTGTCGGCCGGTTTTGTGGATCCCTACAGGTAGAAACCACACCAATGGGTTTGTTGACCAGTATATACAATCTTTTGGGACGATTGGCCGGTTCAATTTTTTTTCCGTCTATCTCTAGGTGATCTTTTTCGGGGTCGGCTTTTTCTCCTAACTGCACGATTTTGCCATTCCGTCTCACCCGGCCGGCTACGATCATCTCCTCCGCCCTTCTTCGGGAGGCAATTCCCCACTGGGCAAGGATTTTCTGGACTCTCTCCGCCATTTTTTTTTAGTTTTTAACCCTTTCTATCTCCTATTATAGGCATCCTAAAAGGGTTTTTTCGCCCAAATAGTGAAGAAAAACCGAATATCTCCGGCTGCCTCTTTGATTTTTTTTCTTTGAAAACTTCTCAAAAAAAAAGGAGTAATCCCTTGACTTGGGCGGCGGCTTCGGTTATACTTTTCTTATAATGGGAATCCGTGCATTTTTGGGTGAACTCCACCAGTCCATTATATATAAAGTCTTATAAAAATATTATGGCAAAAAGCCCTGAAAAAAGCAAGCAAAATTTTGCCTCTTTGATTTTTTTCTTTGAAAACTTCTCAAAAAAAAGAGGAGTAATCCCTTGACTTGGGCGGCGGCTTCGGTTATACTTTTCTTATAATGGGAATTTGTGCGTCTTTTGCCATACTCAAACACTCCATTATATATAAAGTCTTATAAAAATATTATGGCAAAAAGCCCTGAAAAAAGCAAGCAAAATTTTGCCGACAATTGTTAAAAAAGTCGGGCTAATTTTTTTACGGGGGGATATGACTTTAAACGGGTTATTTCTCGGTTATCCAAACGGTAAACTTTGATTGATGATGAATTGGGGACGTAAATGACGGAGTTTGCCTCTCTTTGTTATAATTCAAAGACTAGGCTATAATAACTCTTCATAAACACCGATAATTTTAGTCAAAGATGTAAAAAAAATGAATATTCAACTCGTGGAATCTCTAGTTAAGGCAATTAAATCCTTGTCCCTAGAAGAACAAGAATTGTTAGGAAAAAAACTCAAAGATCACCCCTCTTGGGAAATTGCATTAGAACGAATTGACGCAACTCGAAAAGCCATTTATGAACGTCGTCAGGGAAAACCATTTAAAACCGATGTTACTGAAATTATTCATCAAATGAGAGAAGAAAGAGATCGGCAATTGATGGAAGAAATTGTGAGTGAATAGAGAAAATAATGACTAATACATTTATCTGTGTTGATTCTAGTTTTATAGTTCGTTTAACAACGGTTGAACCTTCTGTAACAATGTACAGTCAACTCTGGCAAAAATGGATGACCGAGGAAAATTTAGTGATTGCACCAACTTTATTATGTTACGAAGTCACTAACGTATTTTATCGTCTGAAAAAAGCTGGTCAAATTTTGGAGACGGAAGCGCAAACCCTCCTTACAGAAGTCTTAGATTTACCTATTCAGTTTCATGGAGATCATTACCTCCATTACCAAGCAATAGAAATTTCGCAAACCTTGAATCTTCCTGCTACTTATGATGCCCATTATCTAGTATTAGCTCAACGATTTCAAGCAAATTTATACCCTAGCGATAAACGCTTATTTAACAGCGTTAAATCTGCTCTAAGTTGGGTTCATTTGGTTGAAGTGTAGATTTTTATTTCTCTCTCAATAGCTTTAGTTTTATTTAACCTGACTAGGCAGTATGCTTAGAAAAGCACAAAAGTCGAGCTAGTTTTGCTTACGGGGGGATATGACTTTAAACGGGTTATTTCTCGGTTATCCAAGCGGTTGAGAGAAGAAAGAGATCGGCAATTGATGGAAGAAATTGTGATAGAGAAAATCATGACTAATACATTTATCTGTGTTGATTTTAGTTTTATAAATTCTTGTAGGGTGCGTGTTTGCGGCGATAATCTCTGACAAAAAAACAAATTAATAATCTGCACCCCACGCAACAACTTAATTATTAAATGGGTGCGTTACGCTTTGGCTAACGCACCCTACGATTGATGTTTCTGTTTGTGGATAAATTGACAAAAGTTGCTCAAAATATAGCCTTAGCAAGATAAATCGGCCTATTCCTAGTTAAGCTGAGTTGAGGATAAGCCGAAACCCTAATTTTACCCTAGCTGGTTAGCTCTATTCTTTCGTGGAAGTCATGGCAAAATCTCCTTAGTCCGATAATTCTTTGTACCAATGCCATCACACAAATGCCTATCTTCCTCCCTGACACCAGAATTAGGGTTGTGCAAATAAACCCGCACCCAATCGCAACTACGCCCCATTAAAGCATCTAAATTCAATAAATTCGAGTCTGTTTCTACCAGAAGTGTTGAACGGGGAAAAAAGTCGTACAAAATTTGATATTATAGATAAGAAAACAAAGTAAATATACACCAATAAATGTGAATAAGCCATGCTAACAATTTTCCCAAAACTAATGAAAGAGCTTCTCAAGCCACTCCCCAAAAATGACTATCCCGCATTAAGTACATTTACTTTTGTGTCCTGTTGGATAGGTTTTGCACTGGATAAAAGTATCGTCAGCATGAGAGACTTAAGCGCACGCCTGAAAATG